>CALVTC010000016.1 GCA_944359885.1 uncultured Bacilli bacterium
TAATTCTAATGTTAGTCTATTATGTTCTTCAGCAACAAAAAAAGATGATAATTTCGTTTTATCATCTTTATCTATTTGTTTTTTAGTATTTATTATATTAGTATTTATTTGTGTAGGCTCTTCCACATCTGGAATATCCAGGTGTGGATTTTCCGTATCTGGATATTCTTTATCATTTTCTAGTTCAACAAAGTGTGGTATTTCATAAATTAAGTAATTATATTCAAAATAACCTTTTTCTCCTCTAACTTTTTCTATTTCTAAATAATGATACTCTTGCAATTCCTTTAATATGGATCTAATTCCATCTCTACCCTCTTTACTTATAGAACAAAGACCTGCCAAAGAATAATCCCAATCTTCTGGCAAACTTAACATAAACGATAATAACCCTTTAGCTTTATACGATAAATTTTTATCTCTTAAATGATAATTAGACATAACAGTATAGTTATTATTCTTTTCTATTTTAAAAACTGACATTTTTACACCTCCAAACAAAAAACAACTATAAAGTTGTCTTTAATTTATTATACTTTTCTTTTGCATTTTCTAACTTATTAAATTCTTCGCTATAAATTAACTTTATATTGTCTTTACTTACAATACATTTTTCTACAATAAATTTATTACCTTTTTTAACAATTGAAATAATAATACAATTGTTACCTATAATCATTTCATAAACATCAATTAATAATTCTTTCATATCCTACCTCTTAAATTCTACACTTTTAATAATTATCTTATCAGTTAATTTATCAACTTTAATAACCTCCACAAAACGTTCTAAAAACTGTTGTTTTTCCTTATTTGTTAAATATCCCCAATTTAATTTTATATTAGTTACAATATCTTTAATATCATCATAAGAATACGAATCATTGCTATCCTCAATTATTTCATCTAGTTCTAAGATTTTTGACTGTTGTATATTCTGTTGTTTTTGTATTTCCTCAGTAATTTCATGATATTCATTTACATCTATCAAATCGTTAATAAACTGACTCCTAATAATTTTTTTCTTCTTTTCTAGTTTTTCAATTTTTTTATTAATTTCTTGTTTCTTTTTTTCAGAATTAATTATTTTTTTTCTTTTCTCCATAATGCTCTTATCAGGAACCATATTCTCTAAAGTATCTAAATATTCTAAAAATGCTTTTTCCATTGTCTTATGCGAAAAGCCTCCACATTTACAAAAACCTCTACTAGAATTATTACACCTATACGTAATATATAATTTGCCACTCTGAGTTTGTTGCCTAGCAGAAATATTACCTCCACAATTTGCACATTTTATAATATGAAAATAATATGAATTTTCACTTGGATAACGTCTGACACAATATTGTTTTCTTGTTGCAATTATATTATTTGCTAATTTCCATTTTTCTTCATCAATTATTGGTTCTATGTCATTTCCATCCACAGTAAAAGATCTATCTTTATTTTTCTCTTGCACTCCATATCTTACTTTACCGACATACAACGGGTTATTAATTATTGATTTAATTGTAGATGATGCCCAATGTCCACCTCTTTTGGTGGGGACATTTTCTTCATTAAATAAATGGGCTATTTTAAAATAAGACTTACCATCTATATATAAATCGAAAATTCTATTAACTAAATCTTTTTCTTCTTCGTTTACAATTATCTTTTTCTCTCCCACAATATAATCATAACCATAAACACCATTAGTATTAGTATAATTACCTTCTCTTGTTTTCTGTTCATAGCCAAAAGATACTCTTTCAGCCAGATTTTCTCTTTCAAATTCTGCAAAAATACCTATAATTTTTACAAACATCCTACCAACAGCATTAGATGTATCAATTTTTTCAGTTTGAGAATTAAAAGTACAACTATGTTTTTCAAATAACTCTATTAAATAAATTAAATCACGAACACTTCGGGTTAATCTATCTAATTTATATATTAATATATTATTAATTTTTCCATCTTCTACATCTTTAAGCAATCTAGTTATTTCAGGTCTATCTTCTAAATTTTTACCACTTATTCCATCATCAACATAGTAATCAAAAATATCCCAATCGTTTGCCTCAGCATACTTGGTTAATTTTTCTCTTTGTGCATGAATTGAGAAACCATCTTTTGCTTGATCCTCTGTTGAAACACGAATATAAATTCCTGTAACTATTTTTTCTTCCACAATATCTATCTCCTCTATTCTGCCTAAATAGATTTGATATTTGACTCTAAAATTCTAGGAATGCTTGTATTCAAGAAAAATTTCATAATTTCAATTTGTATTTTTCTAGGTATAATATTGTCAATCATTGTTATCCCCACTTTCTAATAAAGTATAGATAACAGCATTTTAATTTATGCAGTTTAATGTAAAACTTAAATTGACACTATTCGTACAAACATATAAAACTATTGCAAAATATAAATACAAGTCTAATTGTATTTACGTTTAACAATAATTGATTTTATTGCAAAATATAAACACGACTTTATTCGTATTAACAAGCCAAAATTTATTTTCTGTATCTTCTCTTAAATAATCTTCATAAACAGAAGAAAATTCTAAAATTTCTGGGTAATTAACAACTAACTCCCTAGCTATCATTGCCATATCATATGCACTAGAATAATGTCCTTCTTCATCCAAACCAGTACAATTTTTAAACACAGTATGACTTAGACCCAATTCTTTTACTTTGTTATTCATTTGTTCTACAAATTTTGCTTCACTTCCTGCCAGAACTTCTGCCATTTGAACAGTAGCATCATTGGCACTCGCCATAGAAATTCCTTTAAACAAATCTCTAATACTTATTTTTTCACCTACACTTAAATAAATCTGAGACCCACCCATATCAGCAGCATTTTGACTAACAGTAACAACATCGTCCCAAGAAATTTTTTCCTCTCGTATCGCATCTAATATTAAAATTTGAGCAACCATTTTCGTCATGGAAGCAACCGCCACTTCTTTATCTGCTTCTTTTTGAAAAACAATCTCCCCAGTCGTAGCCTCCATTAACACGCCACTAACTGCACCAGGAATAAGTTCTGTCTCAACACTTTCTTCCTCAGCAAAAACAGGTAGTATAAAAAGATTTCCCAAAACTAACAAACTAAAAAAGAAACACAACAATTTTTTCATTATATACCTCCAATACTTTCTATGTAAACTTTAAAAAAAATATACATAATTTAATAAAACAATGATATGATGAAAATAGGTGATAATATGAAAAAAAGAAAAATAAAAAAAGGGCCTAAAAGAGTATTTATTCTCCTTCTTTGTATTTTAATAATAGTTCTAATAATAATCTTATTGCCAAAGGAAAAAGAAAATAATAATAATCAAACAAAAGAGGAAAAAGAATTGACCCAAGAAGAAAAAAACATAAATAAATTAAGAAAAATATCTTACTATAAAGAAGAATATAAAGACCGTTATCTAAAATACCAAACAGAAAATCCCAATTTAAGTACAGAAGATATCGTAACACAAGTAAATATTGGAATTGATCAAGAGTTTTATACCAACACAAAACCAGCAGAAAATCTAAATACAAACTTAATATTAGTAAATAAATATAATTATGTAACAGAAGACTATATACCAGAGAACCTAAAAGAAATTGATACTGCTTACGCTAGAAGTGGTATGCAATTAGTAAAAGAAGCAAAAGATGCATTTGAAGAATTATCTCTTGCCGCAAAAGAAGGAGGTTATCATGTAATAGCCATGTCGAGTTATAGAAGTTACGACTATCAAGTAAACCTTTATAACAACTATGTAGCAAATGATGGAAAAGATGCTGCAGATACTTATTCTGCAAGAGCAGGATACTCAGAGCATCAAACTGGACTAGCAGTTGATGTTTATAACCTGGATTTACCATACACATCATTTGAAGAAACAGAAGAATTCGATTGGATGCAAGAAAATGCTTACAAATATGGTTTTATTCTAAGATTTCCAAAAGATAAAGTAAATATTACTGGATACCAATATGAATCATGGCACTATCGATATGTTGGAAAAGAAGTTGCAAAATATATCCATGATAACAATCTAACCTTAGAAGAATACCTTGCAAAAAAGTAAAATAACAAAAGTAGATTAAAAAATTTATTTAACAACCTATATATAAAAAAACTCTAGAATTATCTTCTAGAGCAACGTTCAACTTATTTAATCAGTATCATACTTTCTTTTAAAGAATAAATATAACTGATAAAAGAATGTAATAAGAATCCAAAATAAAATAATAAAATTACTGACTTGTACTACAGTTAAAATCTGTTTATTTTCGTATAAAGCAACCGTATCACTAAGATCAATACCACCGACAATTGCTAAAGACACAAACATAGCAAAAAACAAAAAAACTAAAATACTACATCCATAATTAAGAATCTTAGAAAACATACTTAATTTCTTACGAAACATAGTAAAAATAAATACTCCAACCATAAAAAGAAACAAGAAAAAGAAAACAACAGTAGAAGGAAAATAATAATAATCCATAAGTTTCATAATAAAAGTATCGATACAGGTAAGAGCATAAGACGAAAAATAGAAACAGAAAAAAACAATAAGAATAAGTAAGAAACCAGTTAAAATAAAGGGAATTATTTTATTTTTTATTTTGATATTAAATAATACTAAAAGAAATAATAGGAGGAAAAATAGAAATATTTCTATAGACATAAAAGATGAAAATAATACCTCAAATACTATTTTCATCTTTTCAAGTAGTCCTATTTCCATATATCACACCTCCTATGCCACTAATTCCGCAATATAAATAGTTTGTGTTGTATCATCATTTTTTGTACAAGTAATCAATGTTAACGTTGTCTTATTATAATTTCTATAAATGGCAACTTTACCAGTTTTTGGAACCGTATAAATATTAACGATTTGATATTGATACTTCTTTCCCTGATAAGTAACATAAGCAGAATCCCCAACTTTTAACCGATACAAATAAGCAAAGAAAGAAATATACGCATCTCCAGAGTGTGCCATTAACATTAAATTACCATTTGAAACATCAGGCATAGTAGATCCAGCAACCATAGATACATTATATTCAATACTATTATATCTAGAATCTGTATTATAAAAACCTCTTTTTAATCCTATTTTTGGAATTTCTAAAACTCCAGCATATTTACTATAATTAATCTCAGTATTAGATTGTTCATAAACTGTACCATCCGATACATTTTCAGCAATTGGTACAGAGACTTCTTCCTCTTCCTCAATAGGTAAATTCATACCAGCAATACTAATTTCCATATTAGCAAAAACCTGCGTCTTTAAAAAAACTAAATGGTTATAAGAAAGAACAAAAAGTCCTATAAATACAAGGAAAGAGCCGATTAATAATAACTGACTCTTTCTCAAAACTTTCTTTTTATTGTTGTTTTGTCTTTGGTTTTGCATTAGCATAAATAATACCTAATCCGCACAATAATACAACAAGACCAACAAAGTAAACAGATTGTGCAAGACTCATACCAGTATCTGGTACTTCAGGAGTATAATTAATAGGAATTTCTAAACCAAAAGAGCTTGGAACGTCAGTCGTATAAACAGAACTTACAGTTTGTGCCTGGGTTCCATCTTGATCACTACCACGATAATAATATCCTTCATAACCTCTAAATGTTCCTGTAGCAGATAATTGAACAACTTTATTTTCTTCAGTAACAGCATCTACTGGAATTCGAACATAAAATTCTAATTCTGTAGTAGTATCACCAAGTTCATTTCCTTCTAAATCAACTAAAACAGTACCTTTAGGCGCAGATGCGATTGAAACTTGAACAGAACCCGCTACTAATTGATCTGGTTCCGTATTACTTACAGTAACCTTTGCAGTCTGATAATATTTTTCATCATTAGTAACAGAAATTTCTTGATTAGCAATACTCATCATCATTCTACCATTAGCAGAAACATCAGCTTGCTTAGCCTCAGCAACTAATGGAGCGATATAAACATCATAGAACGTTTTTCCACTAGCATCTTCAGGATCACATCCATCCGCATAACATGTATTATCAGAACCCCATTCTAGATAAGTTACACTTTTAATAGCTTCAATATTAGCAGAAGTAGAAGCACTATCGTCAGTCGAATCGTTATTGACATCTCCTGTTTCATATAAATATTGCCAAATAGTAGCCTGTGTTAACCAAGTTTGAACTTCATCTGGGAAATCTACTCCATCTGAATCTTTAAAATATTCATGAGGGAAAGTATTTGCCATAATATATAACAATCCACTATCAGTAATAGCTTCAGATTTAGTTAATTCTGTATTAGATAAGAAACCAATATCACGCTCTAAGCAAAATATTGGATATCCGCCAGTTGTAGAATACATAAATACCGGAAAACTAGTTGTTCCACCACGACCAAATATCTCAGTACCAGGTTCTGCAGTAGTAAAGCTATCTCCTAAGCCCTCATCCTCTGGAATAGGTGTAACTGCTGCATAAGAAACGTTTGTAATACCAATTAATAAAAACGAAAATAATGCTACAAATACCATCGCAACAGACAACTGTTTTGGTAATTGCTTTTTAAAAAGTTGTTGAAATGTTGATTGTTGTTTTTGATTTTTTTCCATATATATCTTCTCCATAATACACCACCTTCATATTATTATTATAGCATAGATTTTTATTTTTCAATCGTTTTTTTCATTTTATTAGGAAAATATCATGAAATTCCTGTAAATGGAATGATTTTGTATAATACACTTTAGCAATACCTTCACCTTTTTTTACAGTATCTCCTACTTGCTTAAGTAATTCAATTCCAACACCATAATCAATACCATCTTCTTTAGAAATACGACCTGCTCCTAAAGAAACAGATAACTCGCCTAAACGAATTGCCGAAATATCCTTAACAACACCAGAAATCTCCGCTTTAATAATTTTCACTTTTTTACTAACAGAAATTTTTTCAATATCTCCATGTTGTGCTTTTACAAGTTCTAAAAACTTCTGATAAGCACTACCTGATTGAATAGATTGTAATACCATATCCTGAGCATCTTGAACAGGAACACCTCTTGCCATACATACTAATTTTGTTGCAAGTTCCAAACACAATTGTGTTAGATTATTACCAACTTCTTCTCCTTTTAAAATGCGTATTGCTTCCATAACTTCCAAACTATTACCAATACAATAACCAAGAGGAACATTCATATCACTAATAATTGTTTCAACTTCTCTTTGATAAATTTGACCTATCTTCTTTACTAAATTACTTAACTCCTCTGCTTCTTTTCTTGTCTGCAGTAAAGCACCATTTCCCACTTTTATATCAATTAAAATTTTATCTGCACCACCTGCTATTTTTTTACTCATAATACTAACAGCAATCAAAGGAACAGAACTAACAGTACCTGTCACGTCTCTCAACGCATAAATCACTTTATCCATAGGAGCAAGACTCGCTGTTTGCCCAGTAATTACAATACCTATATCTTCTACTTGCTTCATAACCTCTTCATCAGATAAATCGATACGATATCCAGGAATACTTTCTAATTTATCAATAGTTCCCCCCGTATAACCTAATCCCCTACCACTCATCTTTAAAATAGGAATACCAAGACTAGCAACAATAGGTGCAATAATTAAAGTAGTTTTATCACCAATACCACCAGTAGAATGCTTATCAACAACCACATCAGAAAGAAAACTTAAATCCAAAACATCACCACTATCAATAAAAATTTTAGTCAAAGAAAAAATTTCCTCTTCACTCATACCATTAATACAAATAGCCATAAGTAAACTAGACATCTGATAATCTTTAACTTTCCCTTCTAAATAGCCATTAAAAAAAACATCTAATTCATGATAGCTTAATTCTTTTCCCAATCTTTTTTTATTTATAATATGGACAATCATAATATCTCCTTTCGAAATACAGTAGTGTTACGAACTTGAAATCCTAATTTATGATACAAATGATGAGCAGCAATACGACTAGGATTAGAAGTAAGTTCTAAATAAGAAATATTTTCTTTTCTACATATATCAAACACTACTTCAAAAAGTTTTGTTGCAATATGTTGACCTCTAAAATCAGGGTGTGTACAAACATAATTAACATGAAAATAATTTTGGTCTTTAATGCTATCTACCATTCGATTTAATACCAAATATCCTACTACCTTATCTTCACTAACTGCAATAAGTTCAATATCTGACTGAGCAGTTTTTCCCTCTTTCTCTACAGAAAAACATTGAAACAACAATTCATTTAATGAATCTAAATACTTCTCTTCAAATTTTTTTATTTCCATAACTATCCCTACCTTACATAAAGAATATCAAAAAAAAAATACTAATTCTAGTATTTTCAGCATTTTTATTTTTTTCTTAATTTTTTTGCCTTATATGGAAAGCCATACGGATGGGAAATTTCTTCTACTTGATATTGATCAGCAATGCGAAAAACATCATCACCCAAATATTCACTAGCAACATCAGTTGAAAAAAATTTACGTATCTTATTTTGAACAACTTCATCATCAAGACCAATCATCCAAAAAAGATCATCTGATGTCATAGGACGATTGCAATCTGGATGTAGATGGCCTACACAATTAAGATCAATATGAAAAGCTAATAAGAAATATAATTGTGCAAGACTTCTTTTATCTAATTCTTTGGTAAATAATTTACCAGAAGACAAATATTTAGAATTTTTATATTGACTAAAATCCCCTAACAAAGAAGAAATATTCATAGAAGGATAACAATCTACTTGTAATCCATCATAATCTACAAATTTTACTACCATTTCTTCATCAATACCAGAAACCAAAACATTTCCTAAAGTACAAAGATCTGGAAATACTACATCACTAGCATTTCGAACATGTTCTTCTAACTTAGAATACAAACAAGCTAAAGGATACAAATCACTACAAGAATCATATACATTTCGATAGAAAAGAAAAATAGATTCACCATCAACCTTCTCCTCTGTATATCCTACTAATGTATCCCCGTAATAAGCTGCTTTTTTAGGCGAAACGATAGCCGAATCACAACAATATTTCTCGGAATTCAAGATCTTCTCCTCTAAAGAATATCCACTATAACAATGAAATTTCATAGAATAATTCAAAGAAAATATTTTTAAAACCTCATCTTCAGATAACTGATATATCTTATTTCCTCCACTTTTAGATTTAACACATGGACAATCATTTAACATCGTATAACTAATTTGAATTTTTTCCATATAGTTTTTCCTCCAAAAGAAATAGCGTATAATACTATAGGATAAAACTATTAAATAATTATTACTACCAAACACTTACTTCTTTTCTATATATTATATTCTAACATAAATTAATTAATGTGACAAATATCACCTTAGGAAACCTTTTTTAGTACTTTAGCAATAGTACCAGGTTCAAATGGATTAGAAACCATTTCTAATTGATAATTATCAGCAAGTCGAAAAACATCATCAGCTAAATATTCGTTATTTTGATCACTAGAAAATGCTTTTTCTACTTTATTTCTAAAGATTTCATCTTCTATTCCAAGAAATTGAAACACATCATGAATTGTTGTCGGACGTAAATATAAAGGATGTGGTTGTCCAATACAATCTAATTCAAAATGAAAAGCAGAAGAAAAATACAAATGAATTAAACTTCTCTTATCTAATTCCTTATTAAAAAGTGTATCACTTGCTGTAGATAAATATTTAGAATTATAAAATTGCTTTGGTAACCCTAAAGAAAATGCAATAACCAAGGATGGATAGGAATCAACTTGAATACCATCATAATCAATATAATTAACTGAAAAACTAGAATCATTTTGTTTAACTAAAACATTACCATCTGTACACAAATCTGGGAAAACAAGTCTTTCTTCTTTTAAAATTGGTTTCTCAATTGCAGAATAAAGATGAGCAAACATATGTAAATCAAACTGTTCCTCTTCTGGTAGTTGAGAACAAAACTCTTGAATCGATACCCCATCCACTTCATCCATAACACACCCAGAGAAAACTCCATCTGCATAAACAATTCCTTTAGGAGCAACAACACTAGTATGAAAATCCTTACCATCCGCCGCTAAAATTTTATCTTCTAAACGAAATCCCGTATATGTCTCATAATTTTCAAGATATCTTTTAGAAAATAATTTCAAAACATTTCCATTAGGTATTCGAAATAATAAATTCTCACCAAAGGAAATACACTCCAAATCTTCCATTGGTATGTCAGCTAATTCCAAACGTTTCATAAAATCTCCTCACAAAGTACACATATTATACCAAAAGTATTAGAAAAAAACAATTATTTTTTTACGAGCACTTTGCAATAACGATTATCTTCAAATGGACTATTAGTAGCACCTAGAGTATATTGCTCTGCAAAACGATAAAGGCCTTTTCCTAAATATTCAGAAGGAGTATCTTGACAAAAAGCATGATACACTTTTGCCCTAATATCCATATCATCAAGATGAAGAAAACCAAACACATCATTAAGAGTAATCACTCTATTTTGTCTAGGATAAAATTGCCCAATACAATTTAAATCTATATTAAACATAATTAAAAAATAAAGATGGAACAAACTCCACTTATCTAATTCTTTCGTAAAATCTCCATCAGAAGTAAGATACTTAGAATTAAAAAATCTACTAACATCTCCCAATCCTGAACTGATTTCAAAAGAAGAATAACCATTTACTTGAAGACCATCATAGTCAACAAAATAAACTTGATAATGCCCCATATTTTTTGAAATTAAAACATTCCCAGGAGTATACAGATCTGGAAAAACAACATCTTTTGCTCTTTCTACAGGATCTTCTATAGCTAAATATAATTTACTAAGCTCCAATAAATCTAGCATATACTCAAAAGGCATATCATTACAAAACTGAAAATAAGATTTTCCTTCTACTTTTGGCATAGTATACCCTACAAATTTATGATTAAAGTATATAGCGTCCTTAGGAACAACGATTTCTAAAACATCAGGTATAACTTTAGAAAATAAAATCTTATCTTCTAAATTAGCATCCATATATTTCTGGTAAGAAGACATATAATCCAAAGATAAAAGCTTCAAGATATCACCATTAGGGAGTTCGTAAATACTATTTTTCTTAGAATAAATATATCGTGATTGATTCAAAATATTCTCTGTAATTTCTATTTTCCTCATATAACCCTCTGAACAAAAGAATTAAGTAACCCTCAAGTCACTTAATTTTTCACAACTTATCTTTCAAAAATTGATACCATAATTTTATTCTCATTTAATTTTGTATATTTACATTCTAACATATAATTTTTTTATTTCTGATTTTATTTGCTCCAACTACATACGTTTTTATATAAAATCTATTTATTATTAAGATAAAATCTATAGTAACATGCCTCATATATAAGTTATGACAATTAATGCACTTACTATATAATACAGTTGTTCACAAGTCAAGTGTTCTGCTAGTTTTTATAAAAGTGAATTTTAAATACAATATCTTTGCTAAACACATGTCTACTTTTTAATAAACATTCCATATACATACAAAAAGAGAAATAAATCAAATTATTCCTCTTTCGTTTTAGAAGAAGTTAAGAAAGTTACTTTTTCGGCAATCACTTCTATCACATTTTCCCTTTTATTATCCTTTTCAATGATACGTGACTGTAATCTTCCTTTAACACCTACAATATCTCCTTTATGGCAATAAATACTTGTATTTTCTGCTACACTATCCCAGACCATACACCGTATAAAATCAGTATCATAAGTTCCTTCCATATTTTTAAAACTTCTAGGTATCGCAAGAGTTAAAGATAAATACTTTTTACCAGCATCACTTTTTCTTAATTCTAATTCATAAACTATTCTTCCAACCAGAACCACCTGATTAAGCATATCTCACCTCCCTTCAAAACCATCATAAGAAAAGAGATAAAAAAATACAAACAGTAGAAATAAGAAAAGATAATAAAAAAAGAGATAAAAAAAAGAAAAACTCTTAATAGAATTCTTCTTTTTAAAATCACTAACAGATCCATCTATTAACTTTCAACAACTCGAAAAACTTTTCTACATTTTTTTAAAACACGTACTAAAAAATCAATTTCATCTTTTGTATTATAAAAATATAGACTCACTCTAACAGTGGATAAAATCTTCATATCTTCTTTTAACATTTTACTACAATGATTTCCCGCCCTAACACAAATATGATAAGAATTTAAATACTTAGCAACATCCATACTAGAAACACCTTTTACATTAAATGCCAAGATTCCACTTTTAGAATCCTCATTATATAAAATAACATCAGAAATTTTTTTCAAAGATGAAACTAAGTATTGTTTTAGTTCTTCTTCATAAGCATGAATATTATCTAAACCAATCTCTTCAAGATACAATATAGCACTCTTTAATCCCAATACTTCCGCAATAGGAGGTGTTCCCGCTTCAAACAAAACAGGAACATCTTTTAGTTCATAACCACCTTCACTATGAAAAGAAAGATTCATTCCACCGCCATAAAATACAGGTAACATCTCTTTTAACAGACTCTCTCTAGCAACCAAAACTCCAACTCCAGTAGGACCACACATCTTATGGCCAGAAAAGCTCAAAAAATCAATACAACTATGAATAAAATCGACTTTCATATGAGGAATACTTTGTGCTCCATCTACATGAAATAAAATATGATGTTTACGGCAATACTGTCCAATTTTAGTGATATCTCTAACATCTCCAATGACATTCGTAACATGCGCAAGAGAGATAACTTTAGTTTTTTCTCCAACCATCGATAAAACATCTTCATAACGAACAGCATAATTATCATCTAGTGGAACAAAACGAATAACAATACCAACTTCTTCTGCTAAACGTAACCAAGGTAAAACATTAGAAGCATGTTCTGATTTAGAAAGTAATACTTCATCTCCTGCCTCCAAATGGTATTTCATATAACCAAATACCACTAAATTAATGGAATGAGTTGCTCCACTAGTAAAAACCACTTCTCTAGCACTAGAGCAATGAACAAAATCTCTAACAACAAATCTAGTAGAATCGTATAAATAATCAACCAAAATGGAATTATCATAAAGACCACGGTGAATATTAGAAGTATAATACTGATAGTAATCATTCATTGTTTCAATAACACAACTTGGTTTCAATGTCGTAGCGGCATTATCAAAATATATAATATCTTTATTTTGTAATACTGGAAAGTCTTCTCGTTTCATAATTTCACCTCACAAGATACGATATCTTATGAAAATAAAATAAAAAGAGTCATAACATTAAACTAAAAAAAGTATCTTTCGATACTTTAAGCCACTCTTTGATAAGTAACAGGCTCCTGATTATTAGTAGGAATAGATAGGACATCTCTCATCTGTCTAATTCCATCTTGCATTCTTGCATTTTGATCTTTAAGTTCATTAACCAAAGAGACAAGCCTTTGATTCTCTTCTTCGATTTGAGGAAGACGAGTTAATTGATATTCCTTATTACGTAACTCAGCTTGTAATTTTTCATTATCAGCTCTTAACCTTTCATTATCAGTTCTAAATCCCTCTAAATCCGTCTTTAATCGTTTATTTTCATGAACAACATTATCAACAGCTTGGACAACATCAATAATATTTTCATCCATCTCAGAAGAATCATTATCAAATGAAGTAGTATCAGCTAACTTTTCTTCTTTTACAGCATCAACAGGTTCTTCTTTAACATCATCTACTTTAGGCAAATTACCAAAAATAGAATCTGTCTTTACTTCTGGAATAGAGAATGTTTCTAAAGGTTTATCAATAGAGATAGGAGGAAGTTCTACATCATCAAGAGAAGAAACCTCTTTATTATCACTAACATTAGATGAAATATCATCTGTATTAGCATCTACTGTTTTAACTTCTTCTACTACTTTTTGACCAGATGATTCTAATGCTTGATCAATTTTTTCTTTTTCAACAGAAATAGTAGAAACATCTAACACCTCTTTTTTCTCTACAGCCTCTTCTAAAGGAATAGAAGCTGGTGCTGGATCGATAACTGGTGCATTTCGAAATACATCACTACGTGGAACTTTTACAACCTTATCATCAACGACATTCGTACTACAATAAAAAGCATCAGGCGTCATCCCAATAAAACTATAATACTGACTATTAAATATATTTTGTCCATCCAAAGTATAAACAGTACCTTCAGATAATAAATCATTTAAAATAAATTTACTATTTATCTCATTCTCTTGAGCATCCATTATTCTATTTAACTTATCTTTAATACTAGCATTAGCATTAACCATCTTCTCAGCAGAAGCAGGATCATTTCGAGAAGCAATAGCATCTATAACACTTTTTGTTTTGGCATCACTTCTAACCACTAATAAATACTTATCCTCTACTGTCTTAATAGATTTATTTTCAAAAGAAATAACAATATCACCCTTTTGATTAATAACTCCAAGATGAGTACGGAAAATCTGAGGATCAATTGCTTCCTTTAATACCGTAGAGGCAATATAAAAACCATTATTTAATTTTTTATCATTTAATATATAATATACTTCTTGCTTACCACCCTGAGTAACCGTCACAAAATCACAATACAAATCCGTTTGACCATTATAAGCAGATACTCTACCTCTATCAAACTTAACCTGCCTATCCTCCTGCATATCACACACCACCTTATTATCAACACTTTAACTATATATAACATAATACCACAACTCCCTTAGGAAAACAACTAAATTCTAAAAAATATCTACCAAAAAAATTGCAAAAAAAATAAAAAAAAGATACAATAAAATTGGTGGTAAAATGAAGCAAGATAAAAAATTAATGTTAGGTATGGCAATTCTTTTTTTTATAACTTTTGTAGCACTAGGAACATTAGTAGTAACAGAAAAATTAGCTCCTCTTTATACAGATAGAGTAAGGGAAAAAATAAAAGATTATATTGCGACAAACTATAATGATGAAAAAGATAATTTAAAAATTGAAAAAATTACATATAAAGCACAAACTTATCAAGCAAAAGTATCAAACAAACAAAACAAAGACTTATATTTCACAATAACATACAAAAATAAAAAAATAACAGACACATATAAAAAAGATTATCTAGAAGGAAAAACACTTCTTACAACAATAGAAAATAATTTAGAAGAAAAGATAAAAGACAAACTAAATATAGATGTAACCATTACTTTCCCATTAACATTAAATAAATATACAAATCAAATAAGGGAAAATATGATTACAAATAATCTAGAAAAAGTAAATGTTTATAACATAGAATTATCGATAGATGGAAAGTTAAGAGCAGATCAAATTCCCGTTATCACAAATCAAATTCAAACGCTTATGAACCAAATTCACGAATTACAAATTAACCCTAATCATTACACCATTAACATTAATCATCAAACAGAAAGAAAAAAATTAACCATTTATGACTTAACCGACAATACAATTCAAACTCAAACATTGACCCAGGCATTATATTATATTATGATAGATAATGAAGAAGAAATAACAAATAAAGAAAACTTCTTAGAAGAAAATCACATTAGTTATGAATATAGACGATATGGAGATGAATGATATGAAAGATTGTATTTTTTGTAAAATAATTAAAAATGAATTACCATCAAAAACAGTATACGAAGATGATATTATTAAAGTAATTATGAATATTAATCCATTTACAAATGGACACTTATTAATATTACCAAAAGAGCATTTTGAAAACATCTTAGACATCAAAGAAGAAATTATTGCACATAGTATCAAAATATTAAGAGAAAAGCTTTATCCTATGTTAAAAGAAAAGCTAGATTGCAAAGGATTTACTATTTGTGAAAATAATTTTTTAGGACAAGACATTCCTCATTTTCACATACATGTAATACCTAGATATGAAGAGGATAAATTAGATTTTAATTATAATAAAAATATTTTAACAGATATAGAAGAAGTATTTAAGAAGTTAGAAAATAAGTAAATAAACAATCAATTAAAAAGAAAATAACGGCCAAGATAGTTAAAAATCTTGGTATTTTTTTAATTATTTTTTCTTCAATAGGTAAAATAACATAAACCAAAAGAAGAGACATTCCTCCCCAAATAAAACTCATACCAAGAGAAATATAAGGACCTAAATTATATTTTTGATCTCGATAATCCCAAAATTTTTTATGAAATAATGCCTCTATTAATACACCTCCTAACCATTCTAATAAAGATAGAAGAATAAAAACAGAAAAAAACAAAAGAACAGTCTTCCACAACTTGGAAATTTTTAATTTTTGAAAAATAAGTTTACTAACAACACAAATAATAACTGCTCCGAATCCATAAACAGGAATCCAAGGCCCGAATAAAATTCCATTATTCATATTAGGAAAGAAAAATGTTTTTAAACTAGTTTCTAATAAAAATCCTAAAAAAGAGTTCAAAAAGAACAAATTCAAATAATAAAACATAATATCACCATTTATAATATGGACGAAACTAAAAAAAAGATAAGAATTTATTTACAAATTCTTACCACCTTTTTAATAACACATTGTTCCGCCTAAAATAATAGCTAATAAAATGTATAAAACGATAATGATAACAAAACTATTATTTCTTCTTGGAGAGACAGTATTCTCAGGACAAGACATTAAAACACCTCCTTAAATATAAGCACCTAAGATAATAATCAAAAGAATGAACAAAACCAAAACGATTGCTGAAGATGAAATATAATTACTCATATCTTTTCCTCCTTTTTTTATGCTTTCATGATATTCTATGGTAAAACTAAAAATTGTGTGATTATATCCAGTATATTTATTGCACGAATTTATTTTTTTTGCTATGATAATGATTGTTATATGAGGAGGAATAAGATGAATAAAAAATTAGGAATTGGACTTTGTTCTTTACTAGCTATTTCAATATTTGTAACTGGATGTGGAAAAGAAGCAGAGTTAGATGATAACAAAACAGCAGTATCTGTAAAAGGAGCAAAAATTACCGCAACAGATTATTATAATGAAATAAAAACATCAAATATATCAAAGTTAGTAGATATGATTGATCATAAATTATTTGATGAAAAATATCCAGCAACTGATGAAGAAGATCAAACAGTAAAAGAACAAATTGATCAAATGAAAGAAACTTATGGTTCAAATGACACAATGTTTTTAAGTGCCATACAACAATATTTTGGTGTTAATTCAGAAGATGAATTAGAAGAAATGTTAAGATTAGAATATAAAAGAAATGAAGCTGTAGAAGATTATATTGAAGAAAATCTAACAGATGATGAAATTGATGCCTATTATGATGCCAACATCATTGGAGATATCAAAGCAAGTCATATTCTAATTACACCAGAAGTAGATAGTGATGCAACGACAGAAGAAAAAGAAGAAGCAGAAAAAAAGGCACTTCGTCAGGCTGAAAAACTAATTGAAAGATTAGATGATGGAGAAGACTTTGCCGAACTAGCAAAAGAATATTCAGATGATACAGCAACTAAAGAAGATGGTGGAGATTTAGGATACTTTAATACAGATGACATGGATGAAAACTTTATGGAAGCAGTAAAAGATTTAAAAGATGGAGAGTATACAGAAGAACCAGTAGAAACAAATTATGGTTACCATATTATCCTAAAAGTTGATCAAAAAGATAAACCAGATTTAAAAGATGTAGAAGATGAAATAAAAACAACACTTGCAAACAACAAACTAGATAATGATTCAACACTACATTATCAAACATTAATCGATATTAGAGAAGATAACAATATCAAATGGAATGATGATAAACTAAAAAAACAATATGAAGAATTAATGGATCAATTACTACAAGCATCTACTTCTACCACAAATTAAAAAAAGTACCACTATGAAGAAAAACTTCATAGGAGGTACTTTTATTTTACCTTAAAAATAACTGCCGTCTTATCCTGGAAAATGACTTCATAAGAAGAGTTATTCAATAAATAACTAGCAATACCACTCTTGGTAGGAACAATAAAATAATCAAACTGATACTTAGCAATCAACTGAGGAAAATTATATTGTAATCTAGAAATATTTTGATAATCTCGATAATTATACTTAGAATATAAATCAGCTCTTCCATCAATAAAGACCGGAATCTCTTGATAAATAAGATAGGCACCAAAATCATAGTAATTAAATAATCTCTCTGGATTTTCTTCTTTCAAAATACGAATACATTCATCAGACAAACTCTTAGAAGATAATATCTTAGAGTAAGAAAAACCACATCCAAAAATAACAACAAGTAAAAGAGAAAAACTACAGATTAAAATACAAGAATATGAATCCAACTTTCTTCTTGGTACATAATAAAATATAAAAAATGTCCAAGCAAGATAGCTAAAAAACCAAAAACGAATACTTTTTAAACCAAGATATAAAAAGAATAAATAAATAACTCCGTCCAAAAGACGAATCTTTTTCTTACTAAATAACATAATTAAAAAAACTATAATCGCAAAGAAAAAATAAATATAATGAGATAACTCATTTAAATTACTTGGTTGCCATTCCGCAATTGTAGAAAGCATAAGACTATCCGCCATATTTTCATAAGGATAAAATAACATCTTTATACCATGAGGATTAATAACAATACTAACCATACAAAGAAAAGCAACAAAAAGATAAGTAAAAATTTGTCGTTTTGATATTTTACTTGCTTCTATTTTTAAAAAAGAAAATTGAAACAAACCACAAAACAAAGCGAGGAAACAAAGCAAATAAACCAAATTAGAAGAACCACCATGTACATTTGCCCAAATGAGACTAATAAATGGTAAAAAATAAATTCTTTTAGAATTAGGATGATAAAAGAAATAAAAGACAAGATATAAACTAATCGCAAGTAATAAAAAACTAAGCAATTGTGGTCTACCACTAAGTCCAGTAAAAATCAAAGAAAAAAAACAAATCCAAAGTAAAGAAAACGAAACATTTTTTAAATACTCTTTCTTTTGTACAAAGAATAAGAAAAACATTAAACAAAGAGTAATAGAAAAAACATAGATAAATAAATGAAGTTTTCCAAAAATAAGATCTAACCCATAAAGCATCACCTCAAATAACCATTCATGAGAAATCCAAGGTGCGTGATATAAACTCCAAGAAAACACATCTTGTTTTAAAATTTCACCATGTTCTACCATATATTCCCCTGCTTTATAATGCCAAAAATAATCAATATCACATCTTAAAAAAAGCATTAAAAACAAACAAAATGAAAATAAAAAAAGACAAATAGTAATAACTAATTTATGTTTATCAATAAATTGTTTAATCTTCATAATATAGGCCTTTCTGATATAATTTTTCTTTGATTTTATACTCTAACTCACGTCCAGAATATTTTCGACTAAGTCTTTTATAAATCTTTTCATATTCCTTTTTAGCAATATCTTTTGTATCAGTAAACTCCAAACTATTAAGTACTTCTTCTATCAAGCTAATATCATAACCAAGCATTTGTAAATCATGAATAATTTTTTTTCTAAGTACAGCTCCACCACGACTACGATTACTTTTAATCAATCTTGTTGCTAACTTCTCAATTTTAGGAATTTGCTCTTCCTTAGTATAAACCGTTAATTCACGAAAAATAATATCAGAAGAAACACCCTTATCTAATAATTCTTTCTCTATTTTTCTTGGTCCTTTAGAAGTAGTAATCATTTGTTCATTAATATATGCTTTAGCAAAACTCTCATCATTTAAATATCCTTGCTTCAATAATTTAGAAATTGCTTTTTCCACAAGTTCTTGTGGATATTCTTTTTTCATCAAAAGACTTCTCAACTCATAAACTGAGCGAAATCTACTTTTTAAAGATTTTAAACCAACATAATAAACATCATATTCTTGATTAGAATGAAAAATAGCAGCACGTTCTTCTTCATCTATCTTCTTCTTAAGTAATAAATCAAAATTTAAAATAACTTCTTCATATAAAACCAAATCTTCTCCAGACTCCAGTTGTAATTCATATTGCCCATTTCTCTTCTTCTTATACTTTAATATTTTCATAATCATCACCAACTATATATATTATAGCAAACCAAATACATTTTTTAAAAAGAAAAAGAAAAGTATCACTTTTCTCCCTTCTTAATTTCAATAAGTCCCTCTGTAACTTCCTCTAGCGCTCTTCCAATATTCTTGCTACTTTTATACGAACTAACAGGCATCTGTAAATATCCTGTTCTAGAAATCTCTTTACTACGCCGCGCTGCGATATGAACTAATTCGTACTTAGAGTCAACAATATTGAGTAATTTATCAATAGAAGGATATATCATTCGTATCACACTCCCTAATATTAGAATAAAACACTCTAAAAAAATAATCAAGGAAGCTGACAAAATTAGACACAAAGAGTTGTCAAAATAATTAAATAGAAGAAGACTCCAAAGAATTATTCTCATTTTCTTGAAAGTATAATAGACATAAAATACCAACAATCAAAAAGAAACTTCCAAGCACCTTAATAGAATAAAGATACTTTTCAAAATAATCAACCTCGTTATATTTATGATAGTTTCTAATAAAAAAATATAAATATATTAAAAGAGTAACAACCAACGTAAATGTAAAGATACGATGAGATTCTTCCTTATAATAAGAACAATGTGTCTGCAAAAATTTTTTATCATCAACATCTCCATAAATATTTAATACTGCTAATAATATAAAAACTACCCATAAGAAATTTTCAAAATTCAACCGAAAAAGTTCTTTATCCATCTCCATAATTAAATATATTAGTAAAAAGCAAAAATAATACAAAAAACGAGCATAGTATAAAATGATGCTCGCATAAACTTATCTAAATTGACAACATGAACCACATTGTACATTGCTAACTACATTCTCTTCAGAACAAGTATATTGTGGACGATAAGTATGTCTAAATACATGATGATTAATAATTCTTGTATGAATTGGGCAAACATGTCCTTGCCCTTTTTTGATAGATTTTAATTTTTAATTGCCTTATTTATTTCATCAAATAATGCTGAACACTTTTGATAATCAGAATTTTTTAAATCTATTAAAATTTTTTCTACTAAGCTACTACCATTATTTAATTTTAAAATTGCGCTTATATATTTTGATGCTTTATTATAAGTATCTCTACTTTTACCTTCCTTAAGAATATTATAAAATTCATTAATAAAATGGTCATATAATTCAACATTATACTTATCTTTTAAAATTTCTATATTATCTAATAATAAATATCTATAGTTACTATCAATTAATAAGTTCCATAATTTTTCTTTTTTATCATAAAATTTATAAAGTTTTATAAGTAAAAATATATCTTTTGTTTTGCTTTCAATCAAATCAATTGCCTCTTCTTCAGATAAAGAGTAAGAAAGTATCTTTAAATATTCAATATGTCCTAAGCATAAAAAACTATACAAGTCATGTGCTAAACTAATTTCTTTATTCTCAAAATCAGTAATCATAACAAACCTATACAACACATCCGGAATATACATTTTATTCTTAAAATAATTTGTATTTATTAACTTCATAAATTTTGAATACAATTCTAAAACATTACTACTATTTTCAATTACATAATCAATATATTGTGAATATTTAGCGTTTTTTAACATCATATTAGCACACTCTGTTATAGTAAAATTATTTAATGAATGAATAGCTATTAAGACATTTGATTTTGGGAATGTGTTTTTAATACTATAATGTTTTAAACTATCTAAATAATTTTCTAATATCTCACAAAATTCATTAATTTCTTCAATACTTTTATTTTTCTTATAAAATTCAGCAACCCACCTATAATCAGTATATACTGCTAATTTCTCGTTTAGCAATATTTTATCTATTTGTGATTGTAATATTTTATTTTGATAAAGTTTTTCTATTCTGCTTTTTTCTTTTATGTTCAATATTTCTTTATCAAAATCATTGTAATCATAATTATAATAACCTGTTAGCTCTTGAACTTTTTTATTTAATTTATCTAAAAATAAAAAATCTTGACTACTATTTTGTAGATATTTTTTATAATTTTTTTCTAAATATAATTCAAATGTTCTCTTCTCATTATTTTTAAGTTCCGCCAACAAACATTCTTTTAATTGATCTATATTTAAATCATCAACATACTTTTCTAATACTGCATCAAAAAATAACGGTTTTTCAAAATTAGAAGGTTCTCTATAATCATAATAATCATCATCGTCATAATATCTATCATCTTCGTAGTAATCGTCTTCTTCGTCTTCATCATAATCACTATTTAACCATGATTCATAATCATCTACTTCATCAGGAAACAATTCAAAATATAATGCAGTCATATGCTTACAAGTAATATTTCCATTTGCATGAAGACAATCACAATAGGATTTTCTAGGATGTTCTATATCTATTTTTACATAATAAGGATTTTTTAAACTTCCTTCAACATACCCTTCAAATTCATGATCATTTAATTGTTTTACATTACTAACTTTATTATGTTTGTAGTAGTCATAACCTCTACTAACAGAAGAACTACTTGCACTTGTAAGAATGCTCATACTACCACCTCTTGATATATTATTATATCATACCCTAATTAGAATTATTAAAACTAACTTTAATTTTTATAGTTTTATCTTCAAAGATTTCTATTTTATCAATTAGATTAATTATTAATTCTCGGCTTGGTTCTTTCATAGATAAAAACTTATTAATATATTCATGAATCATTTTATTTTTATATTCTTCATGAATAGTATCATCGACCTCATTATTTAACTCGTTATATCTTTTTTGTTTTATATTTAATTCATTTTCTAGTTTTAATTTTAATCTTTCAAATTGTTCTTCGGTTATCTTTTTATTTAATTTATCAATATAAATAATATCTAAGTTATCATTTATTTGTTTAATATCTTTGGTAAGTATTTCTAACTCTTTTTTATTATTAAACTTATTATCTTCTGTTAAATTATTTAATACATTATTTTTTATTTCATCTTTATTAAGATAATTTAAACACATATTAATTAAAGATTTAATTATCGTTTTCTCTAATTCATCATAATTATTTGAATGAGTTGTACAAAGTTTTTGTTTCATATAAGTTCGATAATAATTACAAACAGTATAACATCTATTATCTTTTTTTCTTCTTGCTTGTACTGAAATACGATGTCCACAATCACCACAATATAAAAGTCCATCTAATAAATGATTTTCTTTCTTCTCATTTCTACCAACATTTTTAGGTATTCTTTTTTGCACTTCAGAAAATGTCTCCTTATCAATAATTGATTCATGGGTATTCTCTACGATTATATAGTCTTTAGGATTATTTTTAATAATCTTTTTAACTTTATAGTTAACTTTACTTCTTCTATTTTGTACCATATCACCTATATACATCCTATTGGTTAAAATATCTCTTATTGTTTTAGAATGCCACTGTCCATACTTTAAATTATAATTACTTTTCCATTCAAAACTATAATATTGTGCTGGTGTTTTTATTCCTTCATTAGTTAACTGTTTTGCTATTTTAAAAAATGATAATCCTTCTAAACACATATCAAATATTCTTTTTACAACTAATGCTTGCTCTTCATTTATTACCAGATGATTTTTATCATTCAGATCCTGATCATATCCAAATGGAGTTCTACCACCAACAAACTTACCTTCTTTTTGTTTTGCTCTTAAACTTGATTTTATTTTTTTAGAAATATCTTTCGCGTACATATCATTCATTATTGCCTTGAATGGTGCAATATCATTATTAGAATTATCTAGACAAGTGTCTATATTATCTGTAACTGCAATATACCTTACATTATGCTCTGGAAAATACTTTTCTATTAAATTACCTGTACCAATATAATCTCTTCCTAATCTTGACATATCTTTAGTAATGACCATATTAACTCTGCCTAATTCAATATCATTTAATAATCTATTGAAATCGGGTCTATCAAAATTAGTTCCACTATATCCATCATCAATATAAATATCATAAACTCTTAAATTATTCTCTTTAACATATTGAAGTAATAAACTCTTTTGATTTGTAATACTTTCACT
>CALVTC010000017.1 GCA_944359885.1 uncultured Bacilli bacterium
CTATCATACTGGTAATTGGCAAGGTAAAATCGAAACAGTAATCGAAGATAACAGAAAAAAGAAAACATCAGAAGAATTAAAGAAATTAATAAAAACGGGAAAAGTCCAAGAATAATAAAGAAAATCACCTTATAAAAAGAGTAAGGTGTTTTCTTTAAATAAAAATTAGCACTCTAACTTGACAAGTGCTAAAAACAGAGTATAATATACAATGAGAGAGGTGATAATATGTATAATAACTATCAACAAGAACAAGAAGAAAATGTTCTTGAAAAATATGGACGAGATATTACTGCCGATGCTAAAGCTGGTAAAATTGATCCAGTAATCGGTCGTGATGAAGAAATTCGTAGTATCACCAGAGTATTATCAAGAAAAACAAAAAACAATCCAGTTCTAATTGGTGAACCTGGTGTAGGAAAAACAGCCATCGTAGAAGGACTTGCATTAAGAATTATCAAAGGAGATGTACCATCTAGCTTAAAAGATAAAACTATCTGGGAACTAGATATGGCATCTTTAATTGCTGGTGCCAAATATCGTGGTGAGTTTGAGGAAAGACTAAAAAAGGTCTTAAATGAAATTAAGAAAAGTGAAGGCGACATCATCATGTTTATCGATGAGATTCACATAATAGTTGGGACTGGTAGAACCGATGGTGCTATGGACACTTCAAATATCTTAAAACCAATGCTTGCTCGTGGTGAAATTCATGTAATAGGTGCAACAACACTAAATGAATATAGACAATATATTGAAAAAGATGGAGCCCTAGAAAGACGTTTCCAAAAAATCAAAGTAGAAGAACCAAATGTCGAAGATACTATCACAATTCTACGTGGATTAAAAGAACGTTTTGAAATCCATCATGGTGTAACGATTCAAGATAAAGCGCTTATCGCCGCAGCTACACTATCAAACAGATATATCACAGATCGTTATCTACCAGATAAAGCCATCGACTTAGTAGATGAAGCTTGTGCAACTATTCGTGTACAAATGGACTCTGTTCCATTCGAACTAGATAACTTAACTCATAGAATCATGAGACTAGAGATTGAACGTCAAGCAATCAAAAAAGAAAAAGATGAAATCTCAAAAAAACGTCGTGAAGACATTGACAAAAATCTAACAACCATGAAGCAAAAAGAACAAGAGTTAACTGAAGCTTGGAACAAAGAAAAAAATCTAAATGAAAATATTAAGAAGAAGAAAAAAGAAATTGAAAGTGCTAGATTTAAACTAGACCAAGCAGAAAATAAATACGATCTAGAACAAGCTGCTATTCTTAAGCATGGTACTATTCCAAAACTTGAAAAAGAATTGGAAGAATTAAATAATACTGAAAAGAATAAGATATTAAGTGATACCGTAACAGAAAATGATATTGCTAAAATTATTGCAAAATGGACCAATATTCCAGTTGCTAAATTAATTAGCAGTGAAAAGGAAAAACTATTATCTCTAGAAGATAATATGAAAAAACGTGTCATGGGACAAGAGGAAGCAATAAAATTAGTAAGTGATGCTGTAATTAAATCAAGAAGTGGTATCAAAGATCCAAATAGACCAATTGCCTCTTTCTTATTCTTAGGACCAACTGGTGTAGGAAAAACAGAAGTTGCAAGAACATTAGCTTATGAATTATTTGATGATGAACGACATATGATAAGAATTGATATGAGTGAATATATGGAAAAATTCTCCGTATCAAGACTAATTGGTTCTCCTCCAGGATATGTTGGATATGAAGAAGGTGGACAATTAACAGAAGCAGTAAGACGTAATCCATATAGCATTGTCTTATTCGATGAAGTAGAAAAGGCCCACCCAGAAGTACTAAATTTACTACTACAGATTCTAGATGATGGACGAGTAACAGACTCTAATGGTAGAACAGTGGACTTCAAAAACACTATTATCATTATGACATCTAATCTAGGTAGTGAACATATACTAAATGGTAATACTGATATGGTAATGCAAGAAGTAAGAACACACTTCCGTCCAGAATTTATTAACCGTATTGATGAAATTATTGTCTTTAACCCATTATCAAAAGAGGCAATCAGTCATATTCTAGACAAAATTATTCATGAAATTGAAAATCGTCTAGAAGATATAAATATAAAAATTAACTTAACAGATAAAGCAAAACAACAGCTAATTGATGATGGATATGATATTAACTATGGAGCAAGACCTCTAAAACGATTAGTATCTAGAACAATTGAGACAATGCTTGCTAAAAAGATAATTGAAGGCAAAATTAAACCAAGTGATACGGTAACCATTGATTATCAAAATGAAAATTATATCATAAAAGACTAGAGAAAGAATAATAGGAACCGCATATTTATATAGAAGAAATAGGGTTCAGTTCAAACTTTCTCTTTTTTTCTACTCTAAGCATGACATTCTAAGATTTGTCAACTATAAATTTTTATGATATTATAGACACTACAAAAAGACACGAAATTTATAAATAATGTGTTTATTTAGTATATAATATAAGTGTAGTTATGTGGTGATAACTACTGATTGTCTAATTGCTTACACAATGCTAAAATTTTTCGTAAGAGTTTAGTTGTGCAAGCAACTATTGATGCGTAATGATGTTTACCTTCATTACGTTTTTTTCTGTAATAAATCTCTATATCATTTTCTTGTTTAGAAATAGAAGTAAGCCTAATAATATTTGTTACTGCAATATAAAGTATTTTTCTCATATATTTGTTACCGGATTTAGAAATTGGACCATGGACATTAATTGATTTACCAGATTGTTTTATAGATGGATCAAGGCCACAATAAGCGGTTAATTCTTTAATGTTATTAAATCTATTAATATTGCCAAGTTCAGCAATTATAATAGAGGCAGTAAATTCACCAATACCATAAATAGAATTAATTGTTTCAAAGTATTTAGATTTTTTAGATAAAAATACAATTTTATATTTTACTATATCGATTGCTTTTTGATATTCATTAATGAGTCTTGAAATTTGAGATAAATTTGAAACTATTTCATCATTTATATCAACTGATGGATAAGAATTAGAAGCAGCTTCTTTAATTTTAATAGGCTTAGATTTCCAATAACTAAAGCCTTGCTTTTTAAAGAAATTTTGTAATTTATCAATTCTAGTATTAGAAATGATATTCGCATGAGGATATTTCTCAATAAACTTTAAAGCAATACTAGAATAAATTGTATTTCCTTTAAACAATTCTTCATATTCGGGAAAACATAAATAAACTAAATTTTTATATCTGTTTTTAAGATTCACGCATAATTCATCTAAAGCAAAATATTGTCTAGATAAAGCATTTAAATCTAAATATAATCGATCATGTTTAGAATATTCTTTAAATGTATTAGTTAGAAACAAATTAACTAAATTAAAACAATCTTCTTTATCAGTTTTAGTCTTTCTTAAATTTCTTTTATGCATTTTTCCATAAATTGGATTAATAACAAATACTTTAAAATTATTTTCTAAAAAGAATCTTTCAATAGGTCTATGATAAATACCAGTTGATTCCATTATTACAGAAATATTATCTAATTTAAACTTATTAATTCTATTAAGTAAATTAGTAAAATCATTAATAGAATGATTAACTTCGTATGGATCAATTAGAACTTCACCACTAGAACTAACTAAAGTAACCATACTTTTTCCTTTAGCTACATCAATAGCTAAACAATTGTGCATAAGCAACATCCTTTCTTTTTAACGATTGAACTCTTTAAACCTTTCATTTCTCATCACGCTTGTTATATAAGATTAAATAATCCTCACATTCTAAAACTAGGAAAATAAAAAGAAAAGAGCTAGGCCGTCATGCTTATGGATGTGAAAACCCTTGTTATAATATGCCTAAACTCAATCGTATAATTTTAACTTATTTTATAAAACAAGTTAAAATTATTATACTAGTAAACTGATGATTTGCAACTTCATCAATTTACTAATTAGTATTATACGTGTTATAATAAAATATATAACGAACGAAAAGAGGGCGATGGTATGAATAAAAAAATAAATGGTTTGCTAGTTAGTAATGTTTTATATGAAGAATTAAATAAATATTTACTAAAAAAAGATGCTCTTCCAAGGGTAGTAGACTTATCGATTGGTAATGATTTTGGTGGACAAATGTATGCTAAAATGAAAGAAAAAAAGATAACGAATAATACCTTGATTGATTTTACAAGTATTCACTTTGAAAAAATGCAAAAAGAAGAGTTAGAAGAATACATAAAAAGAATTAATGAAGATGATACAATTACAGGAATGATGATTCAACTTCCGCTACCTGACAATTTAAAACAGGAAGAAAGAAATCTACTAGACATGATTGACCCTAGAAAAGATATTGACGGCCTAACTTCTATTTCCGCCGGTAAATTAAATAGTAATATTTCTACATTAATTCCTTGTACTCCATTAGGAATCGAAACATTACTAAAAGCATATGACATCTCTTTAGAAGGGAAAAAAGTCGCAATTATCAATCGCAGTAACATTGTAGGAAAACCCCTAATGCATTTAATGTTAAGAAATAATGCAACGCCAATCATTTGTCACTCTAAAACAAAAAATCTAAAAGAAACGACAAAAGAATGTGACATCGTAATAGCCGCTTTAAACAAGCAAGAATTTATAACCGCAGACTATATCAAAGAAGGAGCAATCGTAATTGATGTAGGGGTTCACAAAAATAAAGCAGGAAAAACAGTAGGAGATGTATCGTTTGACGAGGTATATGAGAAAGCTTCTCTTATTACACCACCAACCAAATCAGTAGGACCAATGACAATCTGTATGTTAGCTTACAATGCTGCTAAGAGTCTTCATGGACAAGAAGTAGATGAAATACTGCAAAATGGCATTGAAAAAGCAAAAAAACTAATAAAAACACAGTAGACTGTAAAAAAGCGTTATTTTTAACAAGAAATTATGCTTCAAAAGATTAATCATTGTGAACACTAGAATTAAGCTTATTTAATTCTTTTGCCTTGATATAATAAAGAAAATAAAGGAGGAATTATGAAAACATTTATTAGGGGAGTATTAACAACATTATTAGTATTTACTTTTACTTTAATACCAGTTGTGATGTTTGCAGAGAAAACATTAACAGAAGAGTTACTTGGAGAATATATGAAAGAAACACTAGTAGATAGTGTGGTGTCTAATTTAGAAGTAGATATTCCTGAGTTAACAGACCAAGATATAGAAAATATAAAACAAAATTTAACTGAAAACGAAGAAATTAGTGCCATTATGGATAAGTATGGAAATAGAATCATAAAAGATTTGTCAGAAGAAGAAATTAAAAATATTGATATATCAGAAGATATTGCTACAATTGTTTATGAAAATAAAGAAATCTTAGAAAATGCAGTAGGAGAAGAAATTTCTGATGAAGAAATTAATCAGGCAATTGAAGAAATAGAAAAAGAAAATAATCTAAATGATATGTATCAAGAAGTAATAATGGAAGCAAAAGAAAGCATGCCAGCAGAAACCAAAGCAATGATAGATGGTTATAACAACATAACATCCAATCAATTCATTATTATCGCTCTAGCAATTTCAATTGTATCTATTATTATAATAGCTTGTTTAAAGAAACCATATTACAAATGGATCGTAAATGTAGCAATTGCAGGAATTGTTGCTAGTTTGTTCATTGCTTTAATTGGATCTTGTATAGCATTATTCTTAAATTTAGTAATAGACTCATTAGAGGCAACAATTCATATATCATCAACTCCGATGTTATTAACAGCTGGCATTATGCTAGCAATCAGTATTATATTAATAATTATCAATAATATTCTAGATAATAATGCAAAAAAGAATATCATGTCCTAAATGTTAAATAAAGATAAACCACCTGCCATAACAAAACGTTCAAAATAAATAAAAATTTAAAAGAGAATAATCCTTAATAGTAACATTGAGCCAATAACTCAAAAGCTAATACGAATCATTGAAAAATTATTACATGCGATGATAAAATAATATAATAACACGAGTTTTATGATATAATAAGACCTAGAAAAAGGAGTAGTTTTTATGTCGGAAGAAGAATTAGAAAAAACAGGAATTCTAAAAGACATGTTACGACAAGAGGATGAAGAAGAGATGACAATTAATGAAATGATTGAAGAGTTCCTAGAACAATTAGACTACTTAGAAATAGACAATAAAAAGAAACAAAAACTAAAATCACTTGCCAAACAAATTCAACAAGAACAAAATGAACAAGCAAAAGAATTTTTATTTCAAGAACTAAAAAAGATAGCCAATGAATAAAGGCTATTTTTTATAATGCTTCAATCATTTCTTTTACAAGTTGACTAGATTTGTAGGCAGCAATCACTTCAAAATCTTCTACACCATCAGAAAAATCAGAAATTGTTCGAACAGCTAAGAATGGAACTTGATTTAGTTTACAAATATGACCAATAGAAGCACTTTCCATATCTACTGCATAAGCACCTGTTGCTGTATAAATAGCATCCCTCATATTAGCATCTGTAACAAAACAATCTCCACTAGCAATCGGTGCAATATAATAATTATCAACTTCTAATTTCTTCATTGCCTCTTCTGCTATCTGAATCAATCGAGTAGAGGCCTGAATTCTTCCTTGTTCAGGAACATTACTTTCCATAATTCTAGTAGGATGAAAATCATGATAAGTAACATAACTACTTAAAACAACATCCATAATTTTAACTTTACTAAATAAGCTTCCAGCGCATCCAGAGTTAATAATTAAATCCACGTGATAGTGATCAATCAAATACTGTGTCATAGCTCCACTATTTACTTTGCCAATACCAGAACGACAAACAACCAAATGCTTATTACAAACATCCCCGGAATAAATATTCCATATAACATCATCTTCTTTTTGAAGATGAAAAAGTTCAATAAATTTTTCTACTTCCTCATCAAACGCTCCAACAATACCAATAATCACCAAAAACACCTCCTATGTGTCAACAATATGTCTAGTATAACATAGATTTAGATAGCTTCCTTCAAAAAGTAGCAAAAAATGATATAATATTAACCTTGAAAGGAGGACTATCGTGTCAATCTTTGATAAATTTTGTGAATATCTAAGCAATTTAACTACCATCAACAAAACCTATATATCATTATTATTATCTACAACAATTATTATTGTAATATTTATGATTTTAAAGAAAATAGGTAGGAAAGCAATCAAAAGAAAAATAGAAGGTAGAAAAGAATACTTAATCAATCAGGCAATTCAAATTATTTTAAACATTGTAGAAGTAGTATGCTTATTATTTATTTGGAATGAATATATCCAAAGTCTTATGACTTTAATCAGTGTAACATCTGCCGCTATGACCATTGCCTTACGAGAACTAATACTAAATTTTTTCTGTGGAATTTATATCAAAATGAAAAAACCATTCCAAGTAGAAGATAGAATAGAAGTAAAAGGAATCAAAGGTGATGTAATGAATATTTCTTCCCTAAACTTTGAAGTCTTAGAAATATCTACCTCAGAAAAACATGGGCAATCAACTGGCGTAATTGTAACATTCCCAAACTCTATCGTCTTCCAAGAACCAATTAGAAATCTAAACAAAGGATTTAAATATGTCTGGGATGAATTGACAGTCAAAGTAAAACTAGACTGCGACCTAGTAAAAAACAAACAAGAATTATATAAAATAGTAAACAATATAGAAATAATTAAAAATATTCCTAAGAAGATGAAAACTCAAATTAATGATATTAATACAACAAATCGAGTATATTTTAATAAATATGATCCAACTATTTATACAAAAATAGTAGAAGATCACATAGAATTAACCATTCGCTATTTAATGCATCCTAAAAAAGGTCGCTATGTAGAAAGTATTATATGGAATAAAATATTAGAAAATTATAAACAAAATAAAATAGATTTATATCCTGGAATAAAAAAAGAAGAAAGTTAAAAACTAAGAACTTTCTTTTTGTTTGAAAATAATTCTATTGTTAATAAGACGAGCATCATTTGGAAGATAAGATAGTGCAATCTCTACAAAATATACTGCTTGAGAATAACGCTTTTGATGATAAGCACAAATAGACAACAAATCATAGATAGTTTGATCCCAGCTAAAAGGTTCGTTAATATAAGTTTTTTCATGACTCTTAATTTCTAAAGCACGAAAACATAAATCTTCTGCAGTAGCGTATTGTTCTAATTCATACTCCATAAGTGCCATCTCCACAAATGCATCTCTCAAATGAGGCGCTTCCTGAATAGCTAAATCATACCAATGTCTTGCTTCATCATATTGTTTTAGATTTTTATAACAACGACCAATGAATCGCATAGAAGCAGCTCTTTCATCTTTCCATACGGCACGAGGTAGTGTTAAGTGCCTTTTCAAAGTTTCAATAGATTTATCCCACATCTCATAATACATATACTCGCGACCCAAGTAATGCATATTTCGATCATCATCTGGTTCTTCTTCTACAGAAAGCTCTAAAAGAGGCAAATAGCTACTACGTGATTTACTACTATCTGGATAATGTTTTAAAATAACATCAGGACAACTTACGACAACTTCATTACCTAGATTATATTCTAATACCTCGTGAACAGGATGTCTCCAACAATACCCATGTCTTTTATGAGCTTGATTTAAAAAGAAACTAACAATAGGTTTATCATCTTGATCTAGACTCCAATGATAAGTATATTGACATCTCGTAGTATCCTCATTCCAAGCATCTTCAATCTTTTTTCTCCAACCCTTTTCAAAAACTTCGTCCAAATCTGTACAAACACAAATATCTGCATCATCTGGTACCATATCTAAAGATTTATTTCGTGCAACATCAAATCTCCAAGGATCAATAACTTCAACCTTAACATGACAGCCACCTTCTTCCAGTAACGCAACCGTTGCATCCGTAGAGCCAGTATCTAAAACATAAATCTCATCTGCCTCTTTCATAGACTCAACCCATTTTTTTGCAAATTTCTCTTCATTTTTACTAATTGCATAAACGCATACTTTCATACCTTCACCCTTTCTCTTTATCATATGTAAACACTAGAAAAAAATGTAAAAAAACCGCCTAGCAAAATAAAATTTGTGATATGATAAAGAAAATAGGAGGAAATAATAATGAAGTGTGTAGCAATTAAAGGAATTAAAGAATTTGAAATCAAAGAATTACAAGAACCAAGTGTAGATCATGAAAATGTCATAATTGACGTAAAAAAATGTGGAATATGTGGTTCTGATATTCATTACTGGGTAGCAGGGGAGCCATTAGGTTTAGTGATGGGACATGAATTTAGCGGAGTAGTAAAAGATCCAGGATCAAGAAGTGACTTAAAAATAGGAGACAGAGTAACAGGTCTACCAATTTCTCCATGTGGAAATTGTGATGCTTGCTTATCTGGAAATCCTCAATATTGTGCTTCTACCTGGCAACAAGCAGTAGGACTTTCTTTAAGTAATCCAGGTGCTCTAACAAAACAGACAAAAGTAAGACCAGACATGATTATGAAACTACCAGATACAGTAAATGATTGCGAAGGTGCTATGGTTGAACCAACCGCCGTAGGACTTCATGCCATTCACTTAGCAGATATTAAAGTAGGAGCAAAAGTATTAGTAATAGGTGGTGGAATCATTGGCCTTGTTAGTGCCATGTTTGCTAAAATGGAGGGCGCAAGCTATGTTGCATTGTCAGAAACTAACAGAAAAAGAGGAGAAAAAGCAGTAAGACTAGGTGTCGCAGACGAGTGGTTTGACGCAAAAGATACCAAAATGGTAGAAACATTACTTCAAAAAACAAATGGTGGTTTTGATGTAGTAATAGAGTGCTGTGGAACATCTCCTGCAGTAGGAACTGCGCTAATGACAGTAAAACCAGGAAAAACCGTGGTATTAGTAGGAGTATCTTTAGGAACAGTAACGATACCAACCATAGTAGGAGTCATGAAAGAATTAAAAATACTAGGCGCTATTGGATATACCAAAGAAGAATTTCAGACATGTATTACTTTAATGGCAGAAAAAAAGATTGATGTATTAAAATTTGTAGATGATATTGTAGGATTAGAAGAAGTACAAAAAGCATATGAAAGACTAACATCTGGAACCGATGATGCAGTAAAGATTTTAGTAGATCCTAATAAATAAAGTTCTTAAAACAAGAACTTTTTTAAGTGAAAGCTTTTTATAATATTTGGAGAAAAAAAGTAATCTATGATAAAATAAATTTGAGTCTAGTAATTGTGGAAGGAGAGCATCATGAAGAAAAAAGTAAAATTTATAATATTAACTTTATTCATTATATTAATAGTAATAACTATCTTTCTTTTTTTAGCTTATCAATCAAACAAAAAGCAAGAAAATGCAAAATACAAAGTAGAAGGAGATACTTTATACTGGTTTAGTGATGGACTTGCACTAATAGAAAGAGATAAAAAATATGGTTATATAGATGAAAAAGGAAATATAGTAATACCAATTCAATATGAGGCAGCAAATCCATTTTCTGAAGGACTCGCAGGAGTACTTACTAATAATCAATGTAATATAATAGATAAAAATGGTGACATAATATCTAGTTTTGAATGTGACTATATTGGAACATATAGTGAAAATTTAGCTCTAATAAGTAAAGATGACAAATATGGTTTTATTGATACAGAAGGTAATATTGTAATAGATTTAGAATATGATATGGCAGAAGACTTTTCTGAAGGACTCGCATTAGTGGAAAAAGATGATAAATATGGTTTTATTGACCAATCAGGAAATGTAGTAATTGAACCACAGTATGAAAGCGCCAGTAGTTTTTCCGAAGGCCTTGCCGCAGTAGAAAAAGATCAAAAGATTGGTTATATTAACAAAGATGGAGAAGTAGTAATTGACTTTAAATATGCAACAGGAGAAAGCTTTTCTGAAGGCCTTGCCGCAGTAAGAGAAGGAGAAAAACTAGGCTATATTAACAAAGATGGAGAAGTAGTAATTGGTTTTAAATACTTTACTGGAAAAGATTTCTCTGAAGGCCTAGCAGCTGTATATTATGATCGCGGGTACGGATACATTAATAAAAAAGGAGAAGTAATTATTGGTTATCAATTTAGTGAAGCACTAGAGTTTCATAATGGAGTAGCATTCGTTGGTAAAATAAAAACAGGAGATGAAATATCATACGGATTAATAAATAAAAAAGGAAAGCAGATTACCGACTACCAATACTCATCAGTTTATTTACAAGGATTTCTAGATACAGACCTAGCAACCGTAAAAGATACAAGCTATAAGGTAATTGATAAAAAAGGAAATGTGATTATTTCTTTAAAATAGAAAAAAGTTCTTGAAGCAAAGAACTTTTTTTGTTTGGAAAAAACTATGGTCCAGTAGGTCCTGTTGGTCCTGTTGGTCCGGTAGGTCCCGTTGGTCCAGTAACGCTTGCACCAGTAGCACCAGTTGGTCCTGTTGGTCCAGTAACACTTGGTCCAGTAGGCCCTGTTGCTCCCGTAGGACCAGTAACACCACTTGCTCCGGTTGCACCACTTGCTCCCGTTGGCCCGGTTGGCCCAGTAACACTTGGTCCAGTAGGGCCTGTTGCACCAGTAGCTCCCGTAGGACCAGTTGCACCACTTGCACCTGTAGGCCCAGTAACGCTTGCACCAGTAGCACCTGTAGGTCCAGTAGGCCCAGTTGCACCACTTGCACCAGTTGGTCCGGTAACGCTTGGTCCGGTTGGCCCAGTAGCACCTGTAGGTCCAGTAGGTCCTGTTGCGCCACTTGCTCCCGTTGGTCCAGTAACACTTGCACCTGTAGGCCCAGTAGGACCTGTAACTCCAGTAGCGCCGCTTGTTCCTGTTGCTCCAGTAGGGCCTTGTGGAAGCGTTAAATTAAGAACAAAATTAGGACTTACTCCAGTAATACTAGCAGAAGCACTACTTCCAGGAGTTCCGGTTGTAACCGTTCCAATCGTTAAATTAGGTGAAGCACCAGTAGCACCAGTAGCTCCCGTTGCTCCTGTTGCACCGGTAACACCTGTCGCTCCTGTAGGCCCAGTTGGTCCAGTAGGTCCAGGAATAATAGAGGTAGCAGCCCAACTAGCAGTAGCGGCATCCCACATGTAAACAGAACCTCCTACAACATAAGAATCTCCGGGATTTCCAGTAGGGTGTGCCGCAATAAATGATGCAAAATCAGGAAAATATCCTAATGTAGTAAGTCCAGCACCAGCAGGTCCGGTAGCACCAGTAGGACCAGTAGGTCCAGTAGCACCTGTAGGACCAGTTGGCCCAGTAATTCCACCTGTTACACCAGTAGGACCCGTTGGACAAAGACAAAAAATCACTTTTGGACGATTTGGTCTTGGACGATCATTGTTGTCACAACAATCATTTTGATTCCAATTTGGTAGCATATGTTTCCTCCTTTCATTAATAGGATATGTTTGTATCCCCAAAAAAGAGATAACAATTTACCTAAGTATGAATAAACAAAGAATATTAACACATATAATAAATCGAGGTGAAGTATGAAAAGCTATACAGTGCAAAAGGGGGATACAATTTTTATAGGGAATAATGAGTATTAATTTAACTTTATATATAAAATATTGCTTAAGTTGGGAAAAACTCAACTTTTTTTGGTATAATTTAAGTATCAAGAAATTTTGAAAGGAGTACGATTTTTATGAAAGTAAAATTAAGTGAAGTAATTGATGCTCTAGACTTTACAAACGATGAAATTGAATACTATTATAATCCAACTAATGGAGAAATATTTATGTCAAATATTGGTGATTATGAAAACCTAAATGAAGATGAATTGGATGAATTATTTGAAAAATCTATTATGTTACCGACTAGATATGATATTAATGAATATGAAATGATGGAAGATTTTGCAGAAACTATTGAAGATACTAGGCTTCAAAATCAATTATATATTTCTCTAAATGGTAGTGGTGCATTTAGAAGGTTTAAAGATACTTGCATTAATTTTGATATTATCGGCGATTGGTATAAATTTAGAGATGAAAAGTATAAAGAAATTGCTATAAATTGGTGCAAAGAGAATAATATCAAATTTGAATAGGAGACAAATTATGAAGAAGTTTTTAAGAAATTATGATTTTGAAGATTATTTTGACTCACTTATACTATCTCGTGGAAAAAGTTACTATAAAGAAAATAGAATATTAGATATTTGGTGTCAACAAGATTTAGTAACTGCTTATATTGACGGCTCTGAAATATATAGAATTGAAATAAGAGCAAATGATAAAGAATTGAATAATTTTTATTGTTCCTGTCCATATTCAGAAGATGGTGAATACATGTGTAAACATATTGCTGCTGTTCTTTATTATTTAGAAGAAAATGATATTTCAGAATTAGAAATTTCAAATAAAAAGCAAGTAAAAAAAGAAAAAAACAAATCTGAGCTTTCTAAAATATATGATGAAATGAATTATGAACTAAGAAAAATAAGTAATAGAAATGGATTTGTTAATTATTATAATGGAAGATACTTTGTAGATTTAATTTCTAATGTATCTGATTACATAGATGATTTTATAGATAATGAAGAATATAACAATGCTTTTGAACTAATCAAATATACATATAGATTTATAAAGGATACTTTTATGGATGGATCTAATGGTGAATTTCAAGATTCATTATATTTAATTAATGAAAGTGCAAGTAAACTTTTATATAATGATGAATATTTTGATATCTTCTTAGATTATACTGAAGATATAACATCAAATAATACCCTAGATGATTTTTCTGATTCACCATTACATGCATTTATCCTTTATGTTCATGATAAAGATTCAGCTAAAAAAGTAGTTAAAATACTAGATGAAATTGAGTTAAGCGCTTATGGAATATTTGTTAGTCAAACTTTAGATAAAATATCATTAACCTATGATTTTATTGATAAAGATGATGCTATAAAAATGTGTTATGAAAGTATTGAACATTATGGAGTAAAAGAATTATTGATTAAGTATTTAAAAAATGATAACAAAATAGACGAAGCAATACAAATATTAAAATATGATATTAAAAATCATGTAAGAAAAGATATGGCTTATGATAAATTACTAGATATTTATGATGAATATGGTAAATTAGAAGAAAAGAAAAAAATACTACCTGAAGTTATAATAGAAACAAATAGTTTTGCAAGATATAAAGAACTAAAAAATATGTATAGCGATTCTGAATGGGAGTCTATAAAAGAAAAAATAACATCTAAAATTAAACCTAATAATAGGGATATTTTAGAAGATATTTATATGGAAGAAAATGAAACTAATAAATTATTTGAATTATTAAGGAAAAATCCTAGTATGTATAGATTAGCAAAATATCAAGATGCAGTAAAAGATAAATTTGGTAAAGAATTATTAAATTTTTATAAACCACAAATACTTGAAGAATCAAAAAGAGTATCAGATAGAAAATGGTATCAAGAATTATGTCATTATATTAGAAAAATGAAAGAACTTGATAATTCTGATGATTTTATCTTTGATATGTTAAGGGAAATGTATCCTAATTATAGGAGTAAACGAGCATTTAAAGAAGAAATAATGAATGTTTTAAGTCCTAAAAATAAACAAAGGTTTTATGAATTAATAGGAAAATAGAAAGCTGGTGAAATATTGAAAAACAATATAATTATATATGTATCAAAAGATGGTAATGTAAAAGTTGATGTTAATATACTAGAGGAGGATATCTGGATGAGTCAAGATGTAATGGCTAATCTTTATGATACTACTAAAAATAATATTTCTATGCACTTAAAAAATATCTTTGATGAAGGCGAACTCCAAAAGGATTCAGTTGTTAAGAAATTCTTAACAACTGCCAGTGATGGTAAAAATTACAATGTTTTACACTATAATTTAGATGCTATCATTGCTGTAGGTTATAGAATTAACTCTAAAAAAGCAACTGAGTTTAGAATATGGGCAACTAGAGTTTTAAAAGAATATATGATTAAAGGATTTGCTTTAAATGATGAAAGATTAAAGAATAATGGTGAAAGCCCATATTTTGAAGAATTGCTTGCTAGAATTCGTGATATTAGATCATCAGAGAAAATATTTTGGAGAAAAGTACTAGATATTTATGCAACTTCAATTGATTATGATCCTAAAGATAAATTATCAATAGATTTTTTCAAGACTGTCCAGAATAAAATGCACTATGCTACACATGGACATACTGCTGCTGAAGTTATATTTACTAGAGTGGATTCTGAAAAAGAATATTTAGGTCTTACTAATTTTAAAGGGAGCTATCCAGCAAAGAGTGAAACTGAAATTGCTAAAAACTATTTAACTGAAGAAGAACTTAATATCTTAAATAGAATGGTATCAGCCTACTTAGATGTTGCTGAAATTAATGCTTTAGATAGACATGCAATGACTATGCAAGATTGGGTGAATGAATTAAATTCATTTCTAAAAATGACTAGGAAAGATATATTAAATGGCTCAGGTACGATATCACACAAAGAAGCATTAGAAAAAGCACATAAAGAATATGATAAATATATGCAAAAGCATCTAACTATTGCTGAAAAAGATTATTTAGAAATGTTAAATAAAGAAATTGAAGGAATTGATAAGTAAATGATTATTATTGGAGGTAAATTAAATGGAATATATAAGAAATAATGGAACTAGAGTAATAGTAGATGGAGATAACGTACAGTATGGAGAAGGAAAAATGCGAAAAAATGTAATAGGAGCAAATTTTACAAATGGTATCGTACATGGTGGATATCTTTCATCCTTCAATGGATCTTTCAATAAAGAGTTAATTGGCATTGCAACAGGACTTGATGATATTGTTAATGCAAAAATAGGAGATATTAAAGATGCTTACGAATTATTAAAATCAAAAATTAGTAATATTGACAATACTGACATATTTGAATTATCATGTGTAGTTTTAGAAACAGTAAATGAATTTTTTAATGGTTTTGATAATATAGATACCAGGATGGATTATTATTATCCTGAAGATTATGATGAAAGTAAGAATAATAGAATATCTAATTTAAAAGGTACAGGTGCAGCAATGTGTGTAGAAAGATCGGCACTTGCTCAAAATTTATTAAAATCTTTAGGAATAAATAGTTTTTATAAAGCATCCGGTATCATAAAAAATAGTAATAAAGAAGTACACAGTTATAACATAATAGAATTTAATAATAAATATTATATATTTGACACATCAATGCCAAATCTAATAAATGGTAAAATCAATCCATTAATAGCAGAAATAGATAAAGAAACTTTTACATTATTAAGTTGTCCTATATCAGATATAGGAATATCAACGACCGTATCACATTATAATCCATATCGAGATATAGATGTAACTATCACATATGATAGTGGCAGAGAAAGACAAATTGAAGTTAATTCACTCGGTGAAAATAATAAAAAGCATTTATAATTTTTATTTAAATTAAAAAATGTAAAATTTAATCATCCTATAAAATTTAACGAAAATTAGGTAATAGGATGATTTTTTAATGCTTTAAATTTTTATAATATAAATATTTATTTAATAATCATCCTTTATATGAACCTACGAAGTAGGTTGAATTTCGTAAATAAGAAATAAGAGTGGCACATATAGGAATCCTTATTTTATAAGGGATTGATGAGTATCATTGTGCCATCTTCTTATCCTGCTGTTTCATATTTCAATGAATTTTGAACATTTTAGGATGATAGACAAAACTTACTATAGTAAATGACTTGACTATCATATTTTAAGAGAGGTATCATCCAAGCAAAAGGAGATGATGTTTATGAATATGAAGGAGGATTATGAGATTAAGTAATATTATTAGGTATGCAAAAACTATACCAAGTAATATTACAAAAATTACAACCATAGAATTAATTGGAGGTATTAAACTCTATGGTTAAATACAAAGTTAATTTAAAGTTTAAAGAAAATGGAAAATCTTTAAATGAGACAATAACTGAAGTATTAAAAATAGAACTAAATAAAAAAATAAATGAGAGTTGCAATTTTATAAAAAAGGAGCTATCATTCGAGTATACTCATTATTCCCAATGTGAAGGGAGTAGTAATTAATGATCGGGAATAGTAGTTTTAAAGTGGGAATATATATAAGATTATCAAGAGATGATGGAAATATAGAATCTGATAGTATTATTAGTCAAAGAAGTCTACTTAATCAATATATCAAAGAGAACAACTATAATTTAATTGATGAATATGTGGATGATGGATTTACTGGAACAAACTTTGAAAGACCATCATTTAAAAGAATGATTAAAGATATCGAATCTGGAAAAATTAATATGATTATTACTAAGGATATGTCTAGACTTGGTAGAGATTATATAGGTACTGGAGAATTAATTGAAAAGTATTTTCCAAATAAAAATGTTAGATATATTGCAATTAATGATGGTATTGATACATTTATAGATAATACTAATAATGATATAGCACCATTTAAAGCCATAATGAATGATATGTACGCTAAAGATATATCTAAAAAAGTTAAAACAAGTTTGCATTCTAGAATGAAAGAAGGATTATATGTATCTGGTAGATGCCCTTTTGGATATATGAAAGATCCAACAAATAAGAATCATTTAGTTGTAAATAAAGAACAAGCAGAAACTGTTAAATTAATATTTGATTTAGCATTAAAAGGAAATACTTACCACTATATAGCACAAGAACTTACTAAAAGAAAAATTAAAACACCAGCATCCTATTACAATTATGTTTGGAATACAAAATGTAGTACAGAGTGTATAAGTCAAGAATATGGTGTATGGGTAGATACCACTATAAAAGCAATTCTTACTAATCAGATATATGTTGGGGATACAGTTCAGGGTAAGACTAAAAAGATTAATTATAAGTTAAAAAAGACAATTAAAAATAAACCGAATGATTTTATAATAGTAGAAAATACACATGAGGCAATTATTGATAGAGATACATTTAACTATGTTCAAACACTTCTACCTAAAAATGTTAAAAGGCCAGAAAAGAAAAGATTTTATTTACTAGATGGACTGTTATACTGTGGAGATTGTAAACATCGCATAACTATTAGATATCAGACTAAAACTGGTAGAAGTTATACCACGTGTGATTATTATAGAACCTATTCTAAATATCATGTTTGCACAACTCATACAAATAATTATGAAACATTAGAAAGTGTTATTTTAGATAACATAAAAGAAGTTTGTAAAAATTATTTAGATAGGAATAAAATAAAAGATTCTATTGGTAATATCAAGTTCGAAGATAATACTTTAAAAATTAAAAAACAAATTGAAAGTCTAGAACTTATTAATAATAAACTAATTGAGACATTAGATAAAAACTATATGAATATGTTAAAAGGAATTATTGATGAAGAACAATACATAAGAGTAAGTGAGAATTTAAAACAAGAAATAGCAAATAATAAATCAAGTATTGATAATCTTAAAAATGAAAATAGTGAATCTAATAAAATAGACAATAGAATGATAGAAAAATATATTAATGAATTTTTATCCTTAGAAAATTCAACTAGAGAATTAATAATTAATCTAGTTGAAAAAATCTATATCTATCAAGATAAAACGATAGATATTATATTTACATTTAAAAATGTTACATAAAAATTGTATCAGGAGATACCTTATATGGTATCAGTAGACAATTTCAAGTTCCAGTAGAAACAATAAAGAGAGTAAATAACTTAACCACGAACACCATTACAGTTGGTCAAGTCTTACAAATACCATCATCACAATCTACAACTACTTATACAGTAAAAAGTAAAGATACCTTATATAAAATAGCAAATCAATACAACACGACAGTAAATGAACTGATGGAATTAAATAATTTAACAACAACAATCTTATCCATAGGTCAGCAACTACAAGTACCAGTGGAAGGAAATAATGAATCAGAAGAAAACTACACAAGCTACATTGTAAAAGCAGGAGATAGTCTCTATAAAATCGCAAATGAATATGGAATATCAGTTGAGACTATTAAACAAGCAAATAACTTGACAAGTAATCTATTATCAATAGGTCAAATATTAAAAATACCAACAGAAAATATCGAAACAAATTATAAAGAATATGAGGTAAAAGCAGGAGATAGTCTTTACAAAATTGCTCAATTATTTAATACAACAGTAGATGAAATCATGAATGCCAATAATTTACAAACGACCATTCTCTCTGTTGGCCAAATTCTAAAAATTCCAACAACACCAGAAGAAATATATCCAGGAACAACCAAGGAGTGTTATGGAGAAGGGTATGTAGAGCCTAAATATGAAACATACACCGTAAAAAAAGGAGATAATCTTTATGATATTGCTAGACGCTACAATACAACAGTAATCAACTTAATGGATTTAAATAATTTAACATCAACCAATCTTCAAATTGGTCAAGTATTGAAAGTGAGGGGATTATAAATGAATTTTGTAAATTTAGAAGAGTTTAAAAAAACAGAGGCATATCAAGATTTTATACAAGAAAATCCTTCTACAGGGAAATTAAAAGTAGAAGTATTTACAGCCTACAAAGCAATTCCAATTTCCGATACTAGAATATTAGTAACTAAAAACATTAATGGTCAAACGGTATTGTTTTTTACTGGAGTAACAGATTCTAGTGGAATGATCAGTAATATTGAATTACCTGCACCAGAAGAAAATACAAATTTTAAGCCCGGGGATACGGCCCAATATACAATATATGATGTAACTGCCATTCACGAAGGATTTGAAAGAATAAAAAAATATGATATTGCAATATTTGGAAACACTGGTGTAATTCAATACATCAAAATGATTCCAGAAATTAATATGGAAGGAACTGATCAAAATGGCAGTTAGGACTCCAATTGTTCCAACGGAAATTGTTGTACATTTAGGTGCTCCAGATACAGCAGCTAAGAATATTACAGTCACATTTCCAGAATATATAAAAAATGTTGCATCCAATGAAATCTATCCATCTTGGCCAGAAGACGCCATCAAAGCTAATATTTTAGCCCAAATTTCATTTGCCTTAAATCGAATTTATAATGAATGGTATCCTTCTCAAGGATATAACTTCGATATTACTAGTAGTCCATCTTATGATCAAACATTTAAAGAAGACTCACAATTCTTTGAAAATATATCTCAAATTGTAGATGACATTTTTAATAACTACATTGTAAAAGGAGAACAAGTACAACCATTATTTGCTGCATATTGTGATGGGGTAAACACACAATGTGATGGCCTTTCTCAATGGGGAAGTGTAGAACTAGCAAACCAAGGTCTAGCACCATTAGAAATATTAAAAAGATATTATGGAAATGATATACAAATTATCTATAATGCTCCAGTTTCTCCAAACATTCCATCTTATCCAGGATTTCCATTTCGTTTAGGATCTGCTGGAAATTTCATTAGGCAATTAAAAGTTCAATTGAATCGTATTAGTAATAATTATCCAGCAATTCCAAAAATTGAAGAAGAAAATATTTTCTTTACCGCAGATATGGAAGAAAGTGTAAGAAAATTCCAAGAAATCTTTGATCTTCCAATAACAGGAGAAGTAGACAAAGCAACTTGGTATGAAGTAAAATATTTATACAATGCAGTAAAAAAAGTAGCCGACCTTTCTAGTGAAGGAATTTCTATCGAAGAAGTAGAATTTCCATATGGAGAAACTTTGCAACAAGGAGAAAGTGGCCCATATATTAGAGCATTAAATTATTTATTAAACTTTCTATCTTACTTTGATCAAAATATTCCAAGTTTAAATCTAATGGGAGAAGACTTTACAGAAAATACTAAGGAAATGGTAATTGCCTTCCAAACAGAATATGATATTGATGCAACAGGAATTGTCGATAAAAACACCTGGAATGCTTTAGTAACTGCTTATAATCAAACAAGACAAATAATACCAGAAGAATATCTATATTATGAAGATAAACTATATCCAGGAATCTTTTTATCAAAAGGAATGAGTGGAGATGATATTAAAAACCTTCAAAGCTTCTTATATATCATTTGTGACAAAACTCATCAAATTCCAGGAGTAAAAGTAAATGGTACCTTTGATGATTTAACAGAAGAATCTATAAAAGCAATTCAAAAAAGATATAATTTACCAGAAAACGGAGTAGTGGGACCAGCAACCTGGCAAAAAATGATTTCCTGGGTAGAAAGTTTAGAAGAATAAAAAAGTTAAGTGTAAACTAATGATTAACACATTTTTTTCGACAATTCTTGCAAAAAATACTGGAAAAGATAGGAAAAAAAGACAACTCATGTTATAATACAAGTAAGTAGTAAGGAAAAGGAATTTGGTATGCAACTTAACAAGAAAATAAATTTAATAAATAAAATGTTAAAAAAGAAAAAAGAATATCCGCTAATAGAATTAAAAATAACAGCGTATAATAATTCTAATTTTTACTTATCTTTATTGTATAATCGTATAATAGATAAGTTTAAAGTATTATATATTCCTTTGGATGTAGTAGAAGATAATAAAATAGAAGAGTATTGCTGTTATCAATTTATGGAAGTAAAGAGTGTAGTTTATATCATGGATCAAATCAAAGAAGAACTTCCAAAGTATGAGGAAGATACGTTAAGAGATAATAGAAACAAAAATATAAATGCGTTTGAAATAGAAATAGATGTTTATCAAGATAAAAAAGAATACCAGTTTTATACTACTAGGTACTTACCAAAAAAGTGGAAATTCTTTTTCGAAGCTATTGTCATGATGTTTGAACATGCTCCTAATATTATGAGTGAACTAGCAACAGAAATTTTATCAGTCATAATGAATACCAATGATAATATTGAATATCAAGCATCAATAAATTGTGATTTACTAAATTCGGATCTAACAAAATATTTCCCATCTATAAGAAATAAAAAGAATTTGTTAGAAGAAAAAATAGAATTTTTAGAACGCGTAAATGGAAAATACTATGCTGTTATAGGAAATCATTTAATTGTAATAGAATATAATGATAATCAGAAAATATTAAATATATTTTGTGATAAAAAAGACCTAGTCTATAGTAATCTAGTATACCAAGTTTTAACATCAATCAAAAATCATCAAGAAAAAAGATTTTTCAAGATAAGAATAGTAAGTAAGAAAGATGCTTATAATTATTTATGTCTAGGAATTGAAAAAGATAAAATAAAAATTATTAAAGAAAATAAATTACGAACAGTTCCTTTAAATAAATGGAAGAAAAAAGATATTACAATCATAGAAGATAAAAATAATATTCTAAAAGAAAAAATAGAAGAAGTCATGAAAGAGTGACTTCTTTTTAATATAAAAATTCATCATAAAGGTGGATGCTTTATGATGACAAATTTCGCTATTTTTCTATTCTTTTCTATAGTAAATATACTATATTTTAATATTATTTGCAATAAAATCATCCGGTTTTAAGTATTAAATTAAGAAAATTATCAAAAAAAGATTTTATAATTAGTCAAAATTTCAGTCAAATATAAAACAAATATGGTAATGATTTTGTTAAGATTCCTTTTTCTATTTAAAAGTCATATAGTGTAGAGTATTGTCTGCTATAATTAGTCAAAAAATTAGTCAAAGCTAAAACTCCTTTTGTAAAATAAAGAAAAATCTCAAAGCATCCACCTTTATGATGTTGTGATGATAATATTAAAGGAGAAAAATATGTTAAAAAAAGGAAGACAAATTTTAGAAGAGTATAGAAAAGAGATTATAGCTTTTGGAGTAATAGTATTAGTTATTATGGTAGGGCTTATCACACCAACTTTTGCGGTATCAACACCAGTATCCTCTGTTATTTTTACATCACAGACTCCGAGTTATGAAGATGGGGAACCAGGTTCCTGGCAAGTAGAGAAAAGTGGAAAATGGATAGAAAAGGGGATAGCTGAAGTTAGTTTTGATGTATCAACTACATTGCTGAAAAATACAGAATATACAGATATTATCTTTGTATTGGATATTTCTGGTTCTATGTGGGGGGACAAACTAGAAAGAGTAAAACAAGATACAACAGAGTTATTAGAAAGTTTGTTATCTAATGGAGAAAATAGGGCAGCTTTGATTACCTTTGATACAGAGTCTAGGATTGTATCAGAACTAACGAATGATAAAGATTTATTAACACAAGAAGTGAATAACATACAAGCAACTGGAACTACCAATTATTATCAATCACTTGTTAATGCCGATACGATTTTAAAAGATTATGAAAAAGAAGAAAATAGAGAGATGATTGTTTTATTCTTAACAGATGGATATCCTAATGAAGATACTCCGAATCAAATTGCCCAATACAAATATTTAAAAAGCGAGTATCCTTATATTACTGTAAATGGAGTTCAATATGAAATGGGAAGTAGTATTTTAAATCCCATTAAAGAAGTCAGTGATAATCAATTTATAGCGGATATGGAAACACTAAACAATGTTTTATTTGATGCGAGTGTAGTACCAATTTTATATGATAAATTTCAGATTATAGATTATATTGAAAATGACTATTTTACTTTAGAAAGTGAAGATGATATTACTGTAAGTGTGGGAGAAGTAAAATTAGAAGAAGAAAACGGATTACAAAAGATAACTTGGACAATACCTAATTTTAGATCTGGGAGTAATGCAAATCTTTCTATGGATTTAAAGTTAAAGGATGAATTGATTGGTCAAGGAGGAGTATATCCAACAAACAGAAGTGAACAAGTGATATCTCAAATAAAAAATCAAAATGAAAATATTAATAGCACCTTAACTCCAACTTTACAGGAAAGCTATCAAGTTATTTATGATGAAAATGTACCGGATGGATGTAGTGTAGAAAACGTTCCTAATAATGAGAATCATTCTGTATTTGACGTGGT
>CALVTC010000018.1 GCA_944359885.1 uncultured Bacilli bacterium
TTATAAAAAATAATGTCAAAAAAGTAAGAAAAGTATTATATAATTAGTCGAATTTTTAGTCAAAAAAAGTATGATTCTTTATCGCAAAAACACAAAATGTTTAATTTTTTTGATAAATAAAAATTACAATTAATTAGTCAAAGTTTTAGTCAAATACAAGAAAGTCCTTATAAATCAAAGCTTTCTCATAAAGTATCTTCCTCTATGAATATACTAAGTTGTATCAAAAAAGGAGTTACAAAATGATAAGGCGACTAAAAAAAATTATAGTGAGAAGAAAAAAAGAAGTCATTGCTTTTGGAGTAATAGTATTAGTTATTATGATAGGACTTATTACACCGTCTTTTGCAGTATCAACACCGGTATCGTCTATTACTATTACATCACAAAATACTAGTTATGAAAACAAAGAACCAGGTTCCTGGCAAGTAGAAAAAAGTGGGAAGTGGATAGAAAAAGGGATAGCTGAAGTTAAGTTTAATGTATCCAGTGTTTTGATGTCTGAAGACCCTGATATTGATATTATTTTTGTGTTGGATATTTCTGGATCTATGAAAGGAGAAAAATTAGAAAGAGTAAAACAAGATACAACAGAGTTATTAGAAAGTTTGTTATCTAATGGAGAAAATAGAGCAGCTTTAATTACCTTTGATACAAGGTCTAGGATTGTATCAGAACTTACGAATGATAAGGACTTATTAATACAAGAAGTAAATAATTTAACTGATACTGGAAATACCAATTATTATCAAGCACTTATTAATGTAGATATAATTTTAAAAGATTATCAAAAAGAAGATAATAGAGAGATGCTTGTTCTATTCTTAACAGATGGATATCCTAATGAAGATACTCCGAATCAAATTGCCCAGTATCGGTATTTAAAAAGTGAGTATCCATATATTACGGTTAATGGGATTCAGTATGAAATGGGAAATAATATTTTAGATCCTATTAAAGAGGTAAGTGATAATCAATTTATAGCGGATATGGAAACACTAAACAATGTTTTGTTAGATGCGAGCGTAGTACCAACTCTCTATGATAATTTCCAAATTGTTGATTATATTGAAAATGATTATTTTACCTTAGAAAGTGAAGATGATATCACTGTAAGTGATGGAGAAGTAACGGTAGAAGAAGAAAACGGATTACAGAAGATAACTTGGACGATATCTAATTTTAGATCAGGAAGTAGTGCTAGTTTTACTATGGATTTAAAATTAAAAGATGAGCTGATTGGTCAAAGAGGAGTATATCCAACAAATAGAGGAGAACAAGTGATATCACAGATAGAAAATCAAAATGAGAACGTAAGTAGTACTTTAACTCCAGCATTACAAGAAAGTTATCAGGTAATCTATGAAGGTAACGCTCCAGATGGATGTAGCGTAGAAAATGTCCCGGAAGATGAAGCTCATTCTGTATTTGATGTAGTATCTATCGCTGAAGAGGCAAGTTGTAGTGGATATGAGTTTAAAGGATGGGAGATAGTAACAAATAATGTTACCAAGGTGAATGATGATTATTTCATTATGCCAGAGAGTGATGTCATACTTAGGGCGAAATGGGGCAGAGTATCCATATCAAAGTCTATGGATGGAGAAATATCGGAAGCAAAAACATTGTATGAAGTCATGCAAGATGAAGCAGTAATGGATAATACATCCAGTACTTATGTATCATCTAGTAGTGGAATTGATTTTAGTGAAGTATCCTCTGATACAAATGGAAAAGGAGTTTATACAAGAGCAGGAACAGAAAACGATGAATATCCAATCTATTATTACCGTGGAGATATTAATAATAATCATGTAAAATTTGCTGGTTTTTGTTGGAAAGCAGTAAGAACCACCTCAAAAGGTGGGGTAAAACTTATTTATGACGGTATACCTGATAGTGTTGGAGAATGTACAAATAATCAAGATGCTACTATGATTGGAGATAGCCCGTTCAATAGCACAGGGGAGCCTCTGTCTTATTCTGGGTATATGTATGGAGATGTATATGAAATTTATTCCTATGATGCGGGTTATAATGCTACACTTGATTACCGCGATAATTGGAAATTTGGTAATGATATATCTTGGAATGGATCTCAGTATAGTCTTGTTGATGTTATGACTTTTAGTATACATAATACTAACGTTGAAGAACTTTATCAACATTATTATTCTTGTTTTTCATATGAAAATAGTTGTGATAATGTCTATTATTTTTTGGGGTCTGATCGTAATAACTATTATTATATTGAATTAAGTAATGGAGATGATATTGAAGATGCAAAAAATAAAATGTTTACCAATACAAATAATTCTATTGCCAAGGATGCAATTGATACCTGGTATAAAGAAAATATGACAGATTATACAAATTATTTAGAAGATGCCGTATGGTGCAATGATCGAAGTATTTCTTCGGGAAATTTTCAAAGCAAAGATGGGAATTCGTTTATTTCTTCATTCGGAGCATTAAATCGTATTCAAAATATGGGTAGTCCATCTTTAGATTGTTCTAATTTAAATGATGCTTTTACTGTTAGTGAAGAGAATGGTAATGGTGATTTAACGTATCCAATTGCGTTATTAACAGCAGATGAAGTGGCGCTTGCGGGGGGAGCTGATTTCACTTCCAATTCCTCTTTTTATTTATATAACAATGATAGTTATTGGACGTTATCTCCCGCAAGATATTTACCATATTTGTATCAAAAAGCTTATCGGGTTAGTCCTGTTGGCAAGGTAGATGATTCGTCGGATGTATATAGTAGTAATGAAGGAGTTAGACCAGCTATTGTCATTAAAGGAGATTTGGTAGTAGGAAATGGAGCTGGAACTTCCTCAAGCCCATATGAAATTTTAGTAGATTAATAAATACACCACCTCTAATTGGTGTATTTTTCTATAGAGCAACACATTAAAAATGTCAATTATGAAAACAGAAGCTTACCAAAGGTATTTTCAAAGAAACATTCCCCGATTCTATCGACAATAATTGACAACTTTGTTATAATAAAAATAATAGGAGTGAGTAGGATGGAGAAAGAAGTAAAGAAGCACGGTAAAAAAGGAAAAAAATTAGTCATTATTTTTATTATTCTTGGTTTAATACTATTATTAGGAGGAGGAGTACTAAATTATTTTTCTTCTCCCAAATATGTAACACAAAAAGCAATAAAAAATTTAGAAGAAAGAGTATCAGGGCTATTAGATGAAAAAACAGAAACAGGACTAGAAGAAAATTTTAAAACAACAGGACAATTGGATATAAATATAAAAAGCGACTATTTTCAAGGACTAGCATCACTAGATCAGTCTTATGCAATGATATCTAACTTTTTCAATAATTTATCAAACACGCAAAATAATTTTACAATAGTTCAAGATAAAGAAAATAAAAGAAGAATGATATCCTATGATGCAAAATTAGGAGAAGAGACTTTAATAAATATGAAATCCTTAATAGAAGATGCAACGGAGTACTATTATATAGAAGGAGTAACTTCTTCTTATGTAAATGATGGTAACAATAATTATTTTGAATCGCTAAATTCAACTACAACCACGAATGAAAATATAAAATATATAATTGAAAAAGTATCACAATCTCTACAGCAACATATAGATGATTCTTATTTATCTACATCATATAATTCCACATACAAAATAGTAACACTTACATTAACAGAAGACAATTTAGTAACATTAATAAATAATGTGTTAGAAGATTTAAAACAAGATAGTAAAGCACAACAGATTATGACAGGATATAATGAAAATTTCTCATCAATAAAAGTTTCAAAGGAAGATATAGAAGGAATTGGAACAGTAAAACTAAACTTCTACTTAGAAAAAATCCTTCCAAATGTAGTAAAATACTCTCTGGAATTACAAGAGTCTACCTATACTTATTCAATAGAAAATAATCAAAAAGTAGTAGAAATAAAAAATAATGATACTACAACTAGATTTAACATAATGAATAATAATGAAAAAACAGAAATTACGATAACAGATGATACCAATACATCTCTTGGAAACATTTCCATTAGTAAAACAAATACCAATTATAATATTTTATTCCATGTAGCAGATGAAGAAAGCAGTATGGATATTGGATATAATTCTCAATTAACCAATTTAGAAAAAGGTACATCTTATGATCAAAATACAACATTTACAATAAATCTTACTTCTCAAGGTACTACTCTAATAGATGGAACCATTACATATAATGCAACAACGACAAATGATACCACAATTGAAGAGGATACATCGAATTCTGTTTTAGCTAGTAGTTTAACCGAAGAACAAGAAGTATTAATATCACAAAAATTAACTATGATGTTTACAAGATTAATGAGTTAAGGGGGAAATTATGAAATATTTAAAAGAAGCTGAAGAAGAAGCATTAACAGGGATTAATAAAAAAGAAGGTGGACCATTTGGAGCAGTAATTGTCGATAAAGATGGAAATATTATTGCAAAAGCCCATAATAAAGTATTAATTAACCTAGATCCTACTGCTCATGCTGAAATCATGGCGATTAGATTAGCTTGTCAAAAATTAAAAACAAAAGACTTATCCGGTTGTACAATTTATACCACCTGTGAACCATGTCCTATGTGTTTATCTGCTATTATCTGGTCAAATATAGATAAAGTATATTATTCCAGCACCAGAAAAGAAGCAGAAAAAGCAGGGTTTAAAGATAAGGAAATTTACGATTATTTAAATGGTAAAGTAGAGTTATTAGAGATAAAAAGAATAGAAGATAAGTCTTGTGATAATTTACTAATAAATTATAAGGGCGAAAAGTATTAGGAGGAAAATATGGCAGAAAAAAAGAAAAATAATAGAAAAAAAGTACCAGTAGTAGCAAGCAAAAAGCAAACAAAAAAAACACAACCAAAAGATAAAAGTACAAAAATTTTATTAATTATATTCTTAGTCTTATGTGTAGTAGTATTTGTTCTAGCAACCATCATGATTACGGAAAACGCTAACAGTAGAAAAGATAAATATGACATTCGAATACCAATTACAGAAGAAAGTTTAAAGGATGGTATTGAAGTAGATATTAATATGGATGATGTGAAAAAAAATCAAAGTAAAGAATATCGAATGCAACTAACAAATTATATCAATGATACAATAAATGATGAGGTAATGAAATATCAAATGAAAGTATCTCTACCAGATAAAGATAGTAACATTGATATAGAACTATATAGTAGTAATGAAAATTATGAATTATTAGAAGGAAAGAAAAAAATAACAGGAGAGCGTCTTTCTAAAGATAAAAAAGAAAAAATTACTTATACCTTAAAACTAACACAAAGACAAGCACCAAAGAAAAATGAATATGTAAAAGTAGAGATTACAAAAGACGAATAATATGATATAATAAGCAAGAAAGGGCGAGGATAAAATGGAACAAGTAGAAGATTTAGGAAAGATTACCATTGTAAAAGATGGACAAGAAGTAGAGTGTGATATTATATTTACATTTGATAATGAAGAGTTAGAAAAAAGATACATTGCATTTACAGATTACACAAAAGATGAAAATGGAAGACAAAATATTTATTTTGGTGCCATTAGACCAAATATAGATTATGAAAAGCTAGAATATAATCAACTAGATAAAGTAACGTCAAAAGAAGAGTTAGCGATGTTGCAAGATGTATTAAATCAAATAACGGAACTATAGAGGTGAAAAAAGATGAACATAGAAGCGATAAGAAATCAAATTTTAATAGAAGAAAGAGAAATGCAACATTTAAACAATGAAATAAGTTCCTTAGAAAATGCACGTAGTAATATGACAGAAGAAGAATATAATAGAAATCTAAATAATATTAATACATATTTAGCACAAGCACAGGAAAGACTAAATCAAAATAGACAAATTGCTAGAGCTTATGATAGTGTTCTTACCAATATTAGAGCTCTAAATCAACTAGCAACATTAACACCAAGAGATAGACAACAAGAAGATGAAATTGCTGAAGAAAAAGAAGCACGAGAAGAAGAAATAAAAAGAATGAATACATTTTTATCAGAAGACTTACAAGAGGAAATAAGAAAGACAATAGAAGAGGAAAATCAAACTTCCATAATTCAAGAAGAACAAATAAAAACTTCATCTCAATCTCAAGCACAAGACTCTTCTTTAGAAACTGTGAGTATTTTAGATCCAAACTTTAATGCAGCGGGCATGACATATGAAGATTTTAGAAAAAAATATCGAGAAGAAAGAAATCTTTATCAAAATAATGAAGAAATGTTAGGAAGATTAAATAACATCTATTCTATGGTACGTAATAGAAGACGAAATGAAAAAAATAATCCTAATTATTTGAAAGATCAAAATGGTGAAGTAATGTATTATCCAGGGACATCTATTCCGCAACCAAGATTACAAAATTGGGATGAACCAACGGAAGATTACAATGCTTTCTTATATAATGTGTTTGGAAAGCAATTAGAAGAGAATGGATATTTTAATCACGATTCAAATAATTTATTGAGATTAGAAAATAAATATAACATAGATAAGCAAGATGAAGTAAAAAGATTAGAAAATAAATACAACGTGGATAAACAAGATGAAGTAAAAAGACTAGAAAATAAATATCCAAAGACAAACACAAATTCAAATCCTACAAGCACCACTTTGAAAAACAGAGGATATCGAGATGTTATTGATGAGCTATATCTAGCAATGGAAGAAGCAGGATTTGAAACATTAGGGAAAAAAGATGCCAGTAGAGTTGCAGCAAGTAATATTAAAGTAGCAAAGAACTTTGTAAACCAAGTAAAAAATCAACCATCCTTATTCTATAAAATCACAACAGCTGCCTATGAACTCCCTAAAGGAATTGCTTCTTTAATTAGAAAAGGTTGGTCTAAATTCCGTACTTCAAATGAACAAAAAGAACGTGTAAAATTCCTACAAGAAAAGATTCAATCCTTACCAAGTGAGGATATGGAAATATTATATAGAGAATATAGAGGAAACGAAATTACAAATCGACTAGACCAAGATTCTATGAACTTCTTATTAAATGGTGCAATAGCAAAATATGCTAGAGATATGGCAAGAGAGTATGCAAATAAAAATGAACTAATTACAAGAAAAGCATATCTTACGAAAGCTACGATAGACATGTTCCAAGAGAAAATGGGAGCAGATAAAACAAGTAAGAAACAAAAAGCATCATACCAAGGAGTAATTGATTATCTAACACAAGATAGTGGAAAGATGGTTGGAGAGTTTTTAGAAAATAATAACAAACAAGAAGAATACCTTCATGGAAATAGTGGAATTCGTAACCAACAAGAAGATTTCCGTTCAAGTGCTACCAAGGCAAGTAATAAAGGTTGGAGGTTTGCGAAGAAACAAGATACAGATTTTGAACTATATCACAGAGAAAGAGAAGCCTTTAATGCGATAAAAGAAGGAATTATAAAAGCAGAAAATGGTGATAAACAAGGAAATATTGATGCACTAAATGCTTTAATAGACTATAATGCATTAGAACATAGTGAAACTAGTACCAAGAAAGGAATCTTTAGAGGACTTTATTCAACTGGGAAAAGAGAAGCAAAAGAAATCGTAGAGGAAAACAACTATGAAACAGATAAAAGTCTATTAGGACTAAGAAATATTTTATTAACATTTGCTGCTGGTACAGCAATAGTTTCTGAATATATGCACCAATTAGAATTACAAACTATTCTAGAAAAGCAAAAAGATGCCTTTGATACAGTAGGACAAGCAGGACAGACAATCAACAGTAATAAATCTACCTGGGCAGAAGGAATAAAAGATACTACATATGAAAATATTCAAGCTATGCAAGATATAGGAGAACGTCATGCATTCACTGCCCAAATGAATCAAAATGGTAGAATGACTGGTGATATCTATTATGATTTGGATACAAAATATCATGATATGACAAAAAACAGTTTTGATCATGCCTATAATTCTTTCTTAGATATTGCATCAGAACATAGCGCTGGCACAATTACCGATACTCAGATGTTGCAACAATTAGCTGATGTAGCAAAAGACTCATATAATAATTTGTTAGAAACTTATAGAAATTGCGTTCCAACATTAGAAGAATATGGATTATCAAAATATGCAACTGAAGAGTTAATTGGAATTATAAGTGAAACTGCTCAAAAAAGCCCAGAAGCAGTAGTAAACATGTACCAAAGCTTAGTAGATGTTAGTTCTATCGGAGATGAATTAGTGACTCTAAGTGCCGAACAAACGCAAGCTCTACAAAGTTTACCAAGTAATATGTTATCAACAGTTATGACTACAGCTGCTATGTATGGATTAGTATGCCAGACTGGAAAATCTATGGCAAATTCTAATTATAATGAAGAAGCAAAACAGGCAAATGAAAGCCTTGCAGACATGATTGCAGACTATGAACAGATGAATACAAAAGATTTTTTACACGAATATAATCAAGGAGAAGAAATCTTTAATCAATATAACGGCAACACACAACAAACTAGAGGAAAATAATAAGGGGGCAATAGCTCCCTTTCTCGGTAAATAAGACTAGAAAAGAGGAAAATATGAAATTAATAAAAGATATAACAAGCGCAAAATACATCACTCATAATGGTACTATGCATGCTGATGAAGTCTTCGCAACAGCATTTCTAGACTTATATCATAAAGGAATTGAAGTAATTAGAGTATCAGAAATAGAACAAGACAAAATAAGGCGAGACGCTATTGTTTATGATATTGGAAGAGGAAAATATGATCATCATCAACCAGATGCTAAAATAAGAGAAAATGGTATTAAATATTCCTCTTTTGGCCTACTTTTTAAAGATTTTGGAAAATCCTATTTAAAAGAGTTACAAATAGAGGACATAGAGGAAGTATTTACAGGAATAGAAAAAGAATTCATAGAAGGAATCGATGCAGTAGATAATGGAATGTTTCCAGAAATAACAGCAACATACAAAGTAAAGACGATAAGCGATATCATTAAATTAATGAATCCTAGTTATGGAAGTGGTGAGACCGAAGACGAGCAATTTATAAAAGCGGTATCGATTGCAAAAATGATATTTCAAGAAGTAATCTATTCAGTAACTGGAAAAGTAAAAGCCAATAAAATCGTTTTAGAAAAATTAAAAAATACGAAAAGTGATTATTTAGAATTGGAAGAATATCTTCCCTATGAAGAGACAATATTAAAAAATGAAGAAGGAAATCATATCAAGTTCGTTATGTATCCCTCTAATAGAGGAGGATATGGTATTAAAACCATAAAAAAATCATTGGAAGACAAAACGGATAGAATGTTATTTAAAGAATCCTGGGCAGGATTAGAAAATGAAGAATTAGAAAAAGTATCTGGTATCAAAGGATTAACTTTTTGTCATGCCAACCGTTTTTTAGTCGTATGTAACACCAAAGAAGCAGCATATCAAGTATTACATGAAATGTTAAAAGAAAAATAAGTATTGGAGAGTATTATGAAAAAGAGAGTAATAAAAATATTAATTGCTATAGCTATCGTTATAGTAGTGATTGTAGGACTAATATTTTGGTCAGCTTTTAAAGAATTAAAAGAAGAAGATATCCTAAAACAAGAAATCATCAATTATGCGAATAAGGATCTATTAACAGACACTTATAAAATAGAAGTAAAGACAACAGGGGATAGAGCTTATATTGAAGAAGCAATCAAAAAATATTACAAAAGTCTTGCTGAAAATGTTCAAGAAATACAAGCCATCGTAAACGATCCTGAATTTCAAAACGTGTTATCAGTAGAAAGTATTTTAAAGGATAGACCAAACTATTTAAACGGACATAAAATAATAAATAACACAAGAAAAGAATTAGAAGAATCTATTCAAGAAATTTCAAAACTTTGTGATGAAGATACTATTAAGAATTTAATTGATAAAGACAAATTAGATAATCCTGAATATTATTATGATTTCTATCTAGATTTAATGTATACAGAAAAAGATTTAGAATATTTAAAAACAGCAAAAGAACAAATGCAACAAACAGCTACTATGCTAAATACTTTCTTTGATAAGTTGGAAGAAATATTAAATTTCCTAGAAGAAAATGATGCTTCAATGGTTTATCAAGATAATGCATTTTATTTTACAGATGAAAACTTACAAATAAGACTTCTGGAATATATAGAAGAATTAGAAGAAATTACTGGTATGACAGCAGTAGAAGAAAATGAAGTAGATACAACAGTATAAAAATAAAGAATAAGATGAAAGTGATAAGATTTCATCTTTTTTTCATGCATACTTTTATTACCAAAACATAAAAACTAGTAGAGGTGGCCTCATGTTTTTAAGAAAAATAGATGAAAGAATTAAAATAATATTTTTAATTTTATTAACACTGTTTATCTTTATAATATTACGAGTATTTTATGTTCAGATGATTGATTATAAAAAGTTAAATGAGTATGCATCGGACTTATGGAGTAGAGATTTACCTATAGAAGCAGATAGAGGATTAATACTAGACAGAAATGGAGTAGTTCTAGCAGACAACCTAACTACAACATCTCTTGTTTTAATACCCAACCAAATAAAAGATAAAAAGAAGACAACAAAACTTTTAGCAGATATTTTAGATGTAAGTTATAGTGATATGAAAGAGCATGTCTATAAAGAAACTTCAATTGAAAGAGTACATCCAGAAGGAAGAAGATTATCCTATGAAATAGCAGAAGAAATTGCTGCTTTAAAATTAGATGGTGTCTACTTAGTAAAAGAAGCAAAAAGATATTATCCCTATGGAAATATGTTATCTCACACTCTAGGATATGTAGGAATTGATAATCAAGGATTATCGGGGCTAGAACTGCAATATGATAAATACTTAACTGGAAAAAGTGGTGCCATTAAATATTTTTCTGATGCAAAAGGGAATAAATTGAATTTATCAGATATTTATGTAGAACCGCAGGACGGAATGAATATTACCTTAACAATTGACATCAATATTCAAAAATCTCTAGAAAGGGAATTAGATAACATAGTAGATATGTTCTCTCCAGATATGGCCTTAGCAATCGTTATGGATCCGAATAATGGGGAGATTTTAGGAATGGCATCTCGTCCTGATTATGATCCAAATAGCTATCAAAAGTATCAACAAGAAGTATTAAGTAGAAATCTTCCCATCTGGGCCTCATACGAACCAGGATCTACTTTCAAAATTATTACTACTTCTGCTGCTGTAGAAGAAGGAGTAGTAGATTTAGATAAAGATCACTTCTATGATTCTGGAAGTGTAAATGTGGATGGGTCTACTTTAAGATGTTGGAAAGCAGGTGGTCATGGAGAACAAACATTCCTCCAAGTTTTACAAAACTCTTGTAACCCTGGATTTGTAAAAATGGGACAACTTCTAGGAAAAGAAACACTATTTGACTATATTGATAAATTTGGTTTTGGTAGTAAAACAGGTGTAGATCTAAATGGAGAAGGAAAAGGAATTATTTTTGATTTAGACCAAGTTGGTAACGTAGAACTTGCAACAACTGCTTTCGGTCAAGGAGTTAGTGTTACACCCATTCAACAAGTAACAGCAGTATCAGCAGTAGTAAATGGCGGAACTCTTTATGAACCATATATTGTAAAAAGTATTTCAGAAAAAGAAACAGGAAGTATTATTCAAGAAACCAAAAAGAAAAAAGTAAGACAAGTAATTAGTAAAAAAACTTCTAGGATTATGCGTCATGCCTTAGAAAGCGTTGTAGCACAAGGAGGGGGAAAAAGTGCATACATTGAAGGATACCGAATAGGAGGTAAAACAGGAACTGCTCAAAAAGTTCAAAATGGAGTTTATTTGGTAGGAAACTATATCATGTCCTTTATGGCAATTGTTCCCTCAAATGACCCCGAAGCAGTCCTATATCTTGCCATTGATAATCCTAAGAATACAGCACTACTTTCTAGTTATACAACAACTCCAATTGCAAGAAGAATTCTTTTAGATATTATTGATGCCTTAGAAATAGAAAGACAAGATGGAGGATTAGAAAAAGACTTAGAATGGACAGATATTCCTACTCATAAGGTCCCTAATGTAGTGGGAATGTCAGTGGACGATGCTAAGAAGAAATTAGACAAATTTACAATCGAATATTCTGGAGGAGGTTCAACGGTTGCTGCTCAATCTCCAACTTCAGGTGAAAAACTAGAAGAAGGTGGAACAGTAAGACTGTTATTAGAATAATTTGACATCAAAAATAAAAAGAACAAAAGATTCTATATAAAAACAAGCAAGAAATATGATAAACTTAAAATGGTGAACGTTATGAATGAAACAATTGGTGTAAAAGGTGGAAAAAACGACAAAAGAAGAAGCATTATTATCACTGCTAAAAACAAACAAAAACTAAAAGACGCATATCAACAAAAGAAAAAGTTACAATTAAAAAAGCTAGAAAAAGAAGTAAAAAGAACGCAACTAGCTTCTTTTTTGATTGCTGTACCTATCTCTATTGCTGGAAATGTTTTAACAACTATAATGAATCAATCAACAAAAGATGGTAAAGAAAAAGATATAAAAAAAGATTTTCTTAGTCAAGAAAAACTAGAATTAGAAGAATCTGCAACTTATATAGAAGAAAATGAATCAAAATTTATAAATCATGTCAATCCAAAAACAATTGACGAAAACAATACAGTAAAAGGTACTCCTACATTAGAAAGAATAGTTAAAACAGCACCACCATCAATTGTAGCAACTAGTCTATCTTTAACAGAAAATAATCAAAAAATAGAGAAAATAGAAAGATTAGAAGAGGCAAAACAAGATACAAAATCGAATACGAATACGGAAAATACTATTGCACTAACACAAACTGAAAAGAAAGAAGAACTACCACAGTTTTCAGAAAACAAAATATGGCAAAGAATACAAGAAAGAGGAATTGTTGAAAAGTATGAAGAAAAATTAAAAGAAGTTCGTCAGCAACTAAAAGAATTAATTTATGAATATAACGTATTAGTAAAAGAAGCAAACAAGGTAGAAGATTCTAAAGAAGCAGAAAATATTTTATATCAGCTTAGTATATTGATAAGTAAAATAGAACAATTAAAAGAGAAATTAAAAATAGAAATGAATGATTTAGAAAAAGATCCATTGATAGAAGAAATGATAGATAGTTATATGGAGGACTTAAAAAATAATCATTCATTAGATAAAATAAAAGATTCTAATTTATATGAAATGATTCAACAAAAATTAGAAGAGATATCAGATAAAACAAATCACTTAAATATCAAGGTGGAAGATAAAAAAGATACTCTAGCATTAACTGAAGATAAGTTTAATATATTAAAAGAGAACTACTATGATTATGAAAATTTTAATAATCAACTAGTAGAAATGCAATATGAACAAGATTATTTATTAAAAGATTTAGAGCAAAAGATAAAAAACTCAGTATCTGTAACAGAAAAAGTATCTTATCGTCTTCAAATATTAAATAGACAAAGTAATAAATTGAAAAGATTAATATCACTTCCAGCTTTAATTCCAGGAAATAGAAGTGCCAAAGCAATATCAAGCGCTACCGCATCTTATCTATTTTTTGCTAAAAACATATTACGTCCTAGACTAAAAAAAACAAGATATAGAGTTATTTCTGTTGCTAATTACAGTAAAGAAATAGAAAATGGAATTACAAAAGTAGAGGATGCAATTAATATGATCAAAAAAACTTCCTCTAAATTAGAAGAAATAATAAAAGAAATAGAGCGGGATTTTAAAGATTTCGACCAATCAAGAGAATTACTAAATAATTTGAAAAAGATTGCAACTGACCTAAAAATCAAAGAAGAGGAATTAGAAAAGACAAAAAAGAATCAAGAAAAACTTTTAGAAGAGAATAATCGAAAAGTAAAAACATTAGAAAGAACAGAACCAATGTAAAATTATGTCTAAATAGTGAAAATTTGCATAATAACTTAGGAAGTATGATATAATATTGCAAGAGAAACGGAGTGAACAAAATGTTATTATTGACCAAAGCTATCTTTGCGATAATGATTGGTTTTTTATCATCCGCCGTATTAGGTTTAATTTTAATACCAATACTAAAAAAACTAAAATTAGGACAAAGAGTAAGCGTGTTTGTAGGAGAGGCACATCGTAAAAAAGAAGGAACACCAACAATTGGTGGATTAATCTTTATTATTCCAACCGTTATTGCAACAATTGTACTAACATTGACAGATAAAATTCCTTATACCGCAAACTTAGGAATCGTTCTATTAGTATTTTTAGGATATGCCTGTATTGGATTTTTAGATGACTTTTTATCAATTAGAAGAGGGAAAAATGAAGGATTAACAACATATCAAAAACTAATCATGCAAGTGTTAATCGCCATTGGATTTTTCTATATTTATATGAGAAATGGTGGGCAAACATCCTGGGTAGTAGGAACACTTCATATCGATTTAGAAATGGGATGGTTATATGGCCTTTTCATTTTGTTTGTCTTAGTAGGAGCAAGTAATGCGGTAAATTTAACAGACGGATTAGATGGTCTAGCTGGAGGACTTTCTGCCATTGCCTTTATTGCTTTTAGTTTAATATCTTTAGTTGTTGGTTTTGAAGATATTGGAATCTTTAGTTTGATATTAGTAGGGAGCTTATTAGGCTATTTAATTTATAATACACACCCTGCAAAAGTTATCATGGGAGATACTGGTTCTCTTGCTTTAGGCGCAACCATGGGAGCAATTGCCATTTTAACACACCGAGAACTAACTCTTTTAGTAGTAGCTGGAATCTTTGTAATCGAAACCCTAAGTGTCATTTTACAAACTTTCTGGGTGCAAGTATTTCATAAAAAACTATTTTTGATGACCCCAATTCATCACCATTTTGAAAAACTAGGTTGGGAAGAGACAGATATTGTAAAATTATTTTGGGTAGGTGGTCTATTATTAGCTATGGCCGGAATAATATTTGGAGTATGGTTATAAAAGGACTTAATAGTTCTTTTTTTTATGTTAAAAAAATATAATAACAATAAGGTGATACTATGAAACATAAAATGGACTATATTCTTTTTGCAGCAATCATTATTCTATCTATTTTTGGTATTATAATGATCTATTCAGCATCGAGCATCTGGGCAGAATATAAATTTAATGATAGCTTTCACTATTTAAAATACCAAAGCATTTTCTTTATTGTCAGTGTAATAGTTATGTTAATCATATCAAAAATAGACTATAAAATTTATTATGAAAAAGCAAATTTAATATTACTGATTTGTACCATTTTATTAATTTTAGTATTAATACCTGGAATTGGTAGTGTAAGAAATGGAAGTCGTAGCTGGTTTGGTATTGGGTCACTAGGAATTCAACCAAGTGAATTTGCAAAACTTGGAATGATAATTTTTACAAGTAAATATTTATCAAAAAGTAATAAGTTTTTAAAAAGTTATAAAGAAGGAGTATTTCCTATCCTTGGAATTTTATTTTTCTTATTTGGCCTTATTATGCTACAACCTGATATGGGAACAGGAGCTATTTTAGTAGTATCCATTATTGCCTTATTATTTATTGCAGGTGTAAATATGAAGTTTTTCTTTGGAATGGGAATACTAGGTATTATTGGCGTTGTAATATTAATAGTAATTGCTCCATATCGAATGGATAGAATTACCTCTTTTATAGACCCTTGGAGTGATGCACTAGGAACAGGTTTTCAAATTATTCAAAGTCTATATGCTATCGGTCCAGGTGGTCTATTAGGAACAGGATTTCTAAACTCTATTCAAAAACATTTCTACTTACCAGAACCACAAACTGATTTTATTTTCTCTATTATTGCTGAAGAATTTGGCGTTGTGGGAGCATTTATCGTAGTGGGATTATTTGCAATTATCTTATATAGAGGAATTAAAATTGCTCTTTCAACAACAGATCAATTTGCTAAATTTCTCTGTATAGGAATGACTTTTCAAATTATTTTTCAAGCAATTATGAATCTAATGGTAGTAATTGGTATGATTCCAGTAACAGGGGTTACGCTACCGTTCTTATCATATGGGGGAAGTTCTTTATTAATCAGTATGATAAGTATGGGAATATTATTAAATGTTTCAAGAAACATCAAAGGAATTAATGAAAAGTAGAAAACAAAAACTACTAGTTTATTTTTTTAAATAATGCTATAATGAAATAGATTAGTAGGTAGGTGAAATATGAAATATATATCTTTTGTTGTACCATGTTACAACTCCGAGGAGTATATGGAAAAATGTATTGATTCTTTATTAATAGGTAAAGATGATGTAGAAATTATTATTATTGATGATGGGAGTAAAGATAAAACAGGTAAAATAGCAGATAGATACCAGAAAAAATATCCAAGTATCGTAAAAGCAATTCACCAAGAAAATGGTGGGCATGGTGAAGGAATTAATACGGGCCTAAAACACGCAACTGGGAAATATTTTAAAGTAGTAGATAGTGACGACTGGCTAGATAAAGAAGCATATAAAAAGTTATTAAAAGAAATAAAACACATTGATACGGACTTAGTAGTTTGCAATTATGTTTATACTTATACAGATGGTAGAAAAGACCAAACAATATCCTTTGCTAATGTCTTCGATGAGGAAAAACCTCTTACCTGGGATGATATTCATCGCTTTAGATTTACACAATATCCATCTCTTCACTCTATGATGTATAAAAAGAGCGTTTTAGATAAAAGTAACATAGATTTACCAAAACATATTTTTTACGAAGATAACTTATTTATCTATTTACCACTAGTAAATACAAAGACAATTTATTATCTAAATCTAGATCTTTATCGCTACTATATAGGAAGAGCAGACCAGTCAGTACAAGAAAGTCAAATGATTAAACGTAGTAGTCACCAGGTATTAGTAACCAAGAGAGTATGTACTGCTTATGATTTAGAAAAAATAGAAAATAAAAAATTAAGGAAATTAATGCTTAGAGAATGTATTTTCTTGATGACAATCGGTGTTGTATTTTCAAGACTTGCTGGAACAAAAGAAGGAGAAAAGCAATATAAAGAATTATGGAAAACAATAAAAGAAGAAAATCCTCATCTCTATCGAAGAATTCGCTATTTTAGTTATGCAACTTTTGTATCGATACCAGGTTCAATTGGAAGATTTTTAATGCGTCTAGGTTATCGTTTTGCACATAGCTTAGTAAAGTTTAATTAAGGCAAAAGAAGTAGTATCTTTTGCTTTTTTCTTGAAAAAGGCCCATAGAAAAGATATAATTAATATGAAATATGTTTCAGATTATATATTTTGCATGGAAGGTTATAACTTACAAAATTAGTAAGAAAAATAAAAGAAAGGAAAAATTTATGTTAGAGTTAAAAGATATATGTTTCAGTAGAGATGGAAAAAAAATACTAGATCATATCAATTTAAAATTATCAACTGAAAAGTTTTATGTAATCACAGGTCCAAATGGTTCTGGTAAATCAACACTAGCTAAAATCATCATGGGAATAGAAAAGCCAGATAAAGGAAGTATTTTTCTAAATGGGGAAGATATCACCGAAAAACCAATAGACGAAAGAGCAAAACTAGGAATTGGTTTTGCTTTCCAACAACCAGTCCAATTTAAAGGAATTACAGTTTATGATTTATTAAAACTATCAACCAATAAAGACTTAACAAAACAAGAAGCCTGTAACATCTTATCTAAAGTTGGTCTTTGCGCTATGGAATATGTAGATAGAGAAGTAAATAAATCCCTATCTGGAGGAGAACTAAAACGAATTGAAATCGCAACAGTTATGGCAAGAAAACCATATCTTGCAATATTTGACGAACCAGAAGCAGGAATTGATCTATGGAGTTTTCAAAACCTAACAGAAGTATTTAAGGAAATAGCAAAAACATCTCTTGGAACAACATTAGTTATTTCACATCAGGAAAGAATTTTAAATATCGCAGATGAAATCATTTTGCTAAATCAAGGAACTATCCAAAAAATAGGTCCCAAAGAAGAAGTATTTGATCACATCTTTATGCCAAAAAAATGTTGTAAGGAGGTGGCAACTTGTGAATAAAGAAGAAAAAGAACTATTAGAAGAGGTAGTAGGAGAAGACCCAACCAAAGCAGATAGTTATAATATTAGGAAAAATGGTCAAGGTATCAAAAGAAAAATAAATCCTAATATCAATATTGTATCAAAAGAAAATAATAGTGGAATTGATATCTATGTAAAAGAAGATACTCTATTTGGAACTATCAATATTCCAGTCATCATTACAGAAAGTGGACTAACAGATATTGTTTATAATGACTTTCGTATTGGAAAAAACGCTAACGTTATCATAGTTGCAGGGTGTGGTATTTCTAATAATGGTCACAAAGATGCAAGACACGATGGAATTCATAGATTTTATTTAGAAGAAAATGCTAAAGTAAAATATATAGAACGCCATTGTGGTTTAGGAGTAGGAGATGGAAAAAAAGTCTTAAATCCAGTAACAGAAATTTACATGAAAAAAGGATCATACATGGTAATGGACACAACTCAGATAAAAGGTGTAGATGATACGATTCGTACTACGAAAGCAGACTTAGAAGAGGATAGCACTTTAGTTATTACTGAAAAAATACTCACAAGTAATGACCAACAAGCCAAAACAGAATTTGAAGTAAACCTAAAGGGAGAAAATGCTTCTACCCATGTTACTTCACGTTCAGTCGCAACTGACAATTCTTATCAAGAATTTATATCTAATATTACAGGAAATACGAAATGTTATGCCCATGTAGAGTGTGACGCTATAATTAAAGGAAATGGAAAAGTAAAAGCAGTACCTGAAATCTATGCTAAAAATATAGATGCCAACTTAATTCATGAAGCTGCAATTGGAAAAATCGCCGGAGAACAATTAATGAAATTAATGTCTCTAGGTCTATCGGAAAAGCAAGCAGAAGATGTAATCATTAATGGATTCTTAAAGTAAAAACTATGCTATATAGAGGATAAATAATATGCCAAAAGTAAGAGAACCAATAAAAAAAACATCCATCGCCAAAAAGAGAAAAATCGTAAAGAAAGGTTTTGAACTGATGTGTCAAAAAGGATACCATCATATTACTTGTGCAGATATTGCAAAATATGCAGGAGTTTCTACTGGTAGTATCTATCAATATTTTTACAGCAAAAAAGATATTTTAATCGCTGGTATTAATGAGTATCTAACAGAAATTATGTTTCCAAAAATTACAAAAGAAAAGTTTCAGGACAAAGAAGCTATGATCCAAGAATTAATAAATTCCAGTATAGAAAATCATAAAAAATATAAAGTACAACACGAAGAATTGGTATCTATCATTCATCAAGATAAAGAACTGTCAAAACTTTATCAAGAAAAAGAATGGGAAGTAACCAAATCTCTTGCTGAATTTCTAAAAAAAGATAACAAAAGTCAGGAAAATATCTTAGAAAAAGCACATATTATATTGGATTTAATAGATAATTTATCACACGAGGTAATTTATCATAAACATAAAGATTTAAAAGAAGAGATATTGACAGATGAAACAGCTAAAATAATTATAAAAATACTAAAATAAGGAAGAACTAACATCTTCCTTTTTCTATAATTTAACACCAAACCAATCAACAACATCATCATCGACTAAAATACTAGGATTCTTGCTAAGTAAAAACTTACTAATATCTTTATTATCACTAATAGTCATATTATAAGAATCAATTAAAACATGAAACGTCTCTTGATTTTTTAAAGCAATATATAAATGATCATTACTATTATGCCTACGATAACAAACTTCTTTCTATATAGACAAAATATCATCATAAGAAAAAATATGAACCCGAAATCGATAAAAAATGATAAAGTAATAATCAGTTAAAAAGTAACTGTCATTATCCCAGAACACAATCTTACCAATCTTATCAAGCAAGTGATTAGAAATTAAATACTTCTTAGTTTTTGAAACATGATATAAAACTTGAACTCTACCAAGAAGAGAAAAAAGAAGCCATCCACCTAAAAAAATAATAAAAATATATTCTCCCCATCTATAAGAAAAATAAAGCCCTACTAAAAAGATAATCAAAAACACCATAAAATAAATCAATACATCAATTTTCGCTTCTGTAATATATTCATCAATTGACTTATCATATCGTTCTTTTTTCACTACATCACAACCTTAATCACAATTACATAATAATTATAAAAGAAATTTCTAATGAAAAAATTAATATTTTCATTGATTCTGTAAACAAAACTCATATTCATATATTTCTAATAACTGAGTATTCGTATTAAATATTCCTAAAACAAAAGAGTAAGTATTTTCATCTTCAGGAATACTGTTATATTCTTTTGTATCTTTATTATAAATAAGGTAATAACTACCACCAGAATATTTTAACTCAAAAGGAATCAAGTCAGAGATCTCATCATTTTTTACTAACCATTTTTGACTATTTTTAAACGAATGATCTCATTTTTACATATCATATAATGATTATAAAACAATATCTCATCTTTATATCCCATGATACCTAACTTACAATAATAATCATAATATCTACCATATATTTTTCTATATTGAGCAAAATCTGCAATCAAAGCAATAAAACATATAAGTAAAGTATATATAACAAATACTAATAAACTCCAGCTAGCAAACATTCCACACAATAAAAGGAAAGAAGCGATAATGATGCAATGCTTCAAAAAATTGAATAAACACTTCAGAAAAATGTTTACCACACTTAATAAACTCATCTCTTGTAATTTCTCTTTTTATAACAAATTTAGGTTTCTCCTTCATACTTCACCATTCCTTACTCTTATTTTCATTATATATGTTTTTTGAAAAATGTAAAATAGAATTTATATGATAATAAAAAAATGATATACTAAAAATAGGAGGATGAAAAAATGAAAAAAGAAAATGCTTGGAAAAAGTATACAGAAAATGATGTAGAAAAACTAAATGTTCTTTGTGATGACTATAAAAAGTTTTTAGACGTTGCAAAAACAGAAAGAGAAGCAACGACAGAAATTATTAAACGTGCAGAAAAAAAAGGATATCAGGATTTAGAAACCTACATAAAGGAGAACAAAAAAATTCTTCCGGGAGATAAAATATATGTAAATAATAAAGGAAAGGCGGTTGCCTTATTTCATATAGGAACAACACCTATAACAGAAGGAATAAATATATTGGGAGCTCATATTGATTCACCAAGAATTGACTTAAAAGCAAATGCTATTTATGAAAATGGTGGTTTTGCATATTTTGATACTCATTATTACGGAGGCATAAAAAAATATCAATGGGTAACATTACCACTTGCTCTACACGGAGTTGTTGTAAAAAAGGATGGAACAAAAATCCCGATTGCAATTGGAGAACAAGATGGTGACCCTGTCGTAGGAATTACAGATTTACTACCACATCTCGCAACAGAACAAATGAAAAAGGATGGTTCTAAGTTAATAGAAGGTGAAGACTTAGATATTATTATTGGTAATAAGCCATTAAAAAATGACAGCAAAGAAGATAAAGAAGAAGTAAAAAATAATGTTTTGGCAATTCTAAAAGAAAAATATAATATTGAGGAAGAAGACTTTTTATCAGCAGAAATTGAAGCAGTACCTGCAGGATGTGCAAGAGATTTTGGTCTAGATAAAAGTATGGTAATGGCCTATGGTCAAGATGATAGAGTATGTGCATATACTTCGCTAGAAGCATTTCTAGAAATAGAAGATACCAAAAAGACTTTAAGTTGCATTTTAGTAGACAAAGAAGAAATAGGAAGTGTTGGGGCAACCGGTATGGAATCACATTTCTTTGATAATGCTATAGCAGAAATCTGTGCTTTAATGGGACAAGATTCTCATCTTGCTGTAAGAAGAGTACTAAACCATTCTAAAATGCTATCAAGCGATGTTAATGCTGCTTATGACCCACTATATGCATCTGCAATGGATAAAAGAAATGCCTCAGAGTTTGGTCAAGGAATTGTATTTTGTAAATATACAGGTTCCCGTGGTAAAAGTGGAAGCAATGATGCAAATGCGGAGTATATTGCTGAATTAAGAAAAATTATGGATGATGCTAATGTTTCTTTTCAACTTTCAGAATTAGGAAAAGTAGACTTAGGTGGTGGTGGAACAATCGCTTATATTCTAGCTAACTACAACGTAGAAGTAATTGACTGTGGAGTAGGCGTATTAAGTATGCATGCACCATGGGAAGTAACTTCAAAAGCAGATATTTATGAAGCATATCGTGGATATATCGCCTTCTTAAGAAATGCCTAACAAAAAGGAATCTAAAAATAAATTCTTTTTTCATAAGGAAAAGTAAATCTTTTTTCTAATAATATATATGAGGTGATGATTATAAAAAAGTTTTATACCTGTCGCTATGA
>CALVTC010000019.1 GCA_944359885.1 uncultured Bacilli bacterium
TTAAAAGACATTATTAGACTAAATGCAACTTTAAAAATATATAAAATATAACTTGCATTTACTTCTTAAACTAATATCTTGTGTCAAATTACTTGTATATTATCTTTGGTTTATGATATACTATAAGTGTCAAGGAGATGCGAGACCTGTTCTCATATAAAACCGACTAAAGTGACGATAAGGGAGTTTTGATCAGCCATTGGTGTTGAATACCTTTCTATTAGATAGGGATCCTAAAGATGGCGTAAGGACACCCACCTGTAAATATGCAGGTTTTATCGTTGGACAGACGCTCTTCCTTGATTTTTTTTATATGTTATGGTATAATAACCGCACGAGGTGAAATGACTATGTTGGTGCTTCCTATTGTGAATCGTAATAGAGTTATGCATGTTAAGGTTAGTTTAAAAGATGCTAATAAAATTCATAATAGTGTTATTCTTGAAGGAGCCAAGGAAAGCGATGTCATTGTAAATCAACATAACTTTTTGGAATCTAGTTATTTAAATGATAAAGAGGATAGCAGTGTTGTTAATTTTATACGGAATACTTCTTTAACTAGTCAAAATGATTTTTTGGTTACTACTAGAGAAGAAGTAGAGTCTAATCGTTATGATGTTTATCAAGTAAAACAGCCACCTAAATTTGTTAATCGTGCTTTAGATGGTTTATATGCTAGTGTTATTACAGATATGAGAAAAGAAATCCCTAATATGAATAAAGGAAGATATTTATCTTTTGAAAAATTAGGTTTTGATAATTATTTAACAGATGATGCTATTGCAAGACTTCAAGAAATTATTAAGACAGAACCAAATCGAGCTCGTTGGCCAGAATTATTTCGTCAAGCTGGAATTTCTGATATTCCGCAGACGTTTGAATTTTTGAATCATTTTGATTGTACTATTATTAGTGATACTACTTTACCAGAGGATAGTATTCAAGGTGTACTTAAATCTATGGAGTTCTTAAATACTCAGGATTATCGTAATTTAAAAAAATATTATAATATGGCACAATCTAATCAGAAGATTTATTCTAGATTAGCAACTGCTTATTATTTGATTTATCAACAGCCTTATAAGTTGATTATGTCTGAAAAACAAAAGGCAAAAATAGCGGGAGTACCGTATGATCATGTAAGGCAAAAAGTAAAATTACCATATGAGATTGGTATGGAAGGAAATGATTATGGAAAGCAAACCGTCTTACCTAACTAGATTTGAATGGTTAATTGGACATGAAGGTATTCGGACTTTAATGGGAAAGTCTGTTTTTGTTTTAGGAATTGGTGGAGTAGGTGGATATGTTTGTGAGGCGCTTGCGAGAAGTGGAGTGGGAAAACTTATTTTAGTTGATCCTGATGTTGTTGATATTACCAATATTAATCGACAAATTATTGCATTACATTCTACTGTAGGAAAAAAGAAAGTTGAAGTAATGAAAGAGAGAATTTTAGATATTTCTCCTAGTTGTGAGGTTTTAGTATATGATACTTTTTTGGGAGAGGATTTTTCTTTGTTGGAACAATGTTCTTTTGATTTTTTTGTTGATTGTTGTGATACTGTTTCTACTAAGAAAAATATTATTTCTTATTGTTTAGAACATAAAATACAGTTTCTTACTTGCCTTGGTACTGCTAAGAAAATTGATCCTAGTTTATTAGAGATTACGGAACTTTTTAAAACGTATAATGATCCTTTGGCACGAATTCTTAGAAAATATGTAAGAGAAAAACATCTTAAGGGTCATGTTCCAGTTTTGTTTTCTAGTGAATTACCTTGCAAGTCACCAGATGGATTAGGTTCTAGTGCTTTTGTTCCTAGTAGTGCTGGTATTATGATTGCAAGCTATGTTGTTCATAGTTTTTTACAAAATGAAAAGAAATAGAATTTTGCTCTATTTCTTTTTGCTTTAGAATTTTCTATATAGTCCAATAGCTTTTCCTAGAATTGTTACATTTTTTAAAATGATTGGTTCCATAGTGTCATTTTCTGGTTGTAGTCGGAAATAGCCATTTTCTTTATAAAATGTTTTTACTGTTACTTCGTTGTTATCGTTCATCGCTACTACGGTATCTCCATTGTTGGCGGTGTTTTTTCTTTCTACGATTAAGATATCACCATCATATATTCCTACGTTTATCATAGATTCTCCACTTACTTTCAGTGTGAAAATTTCATTTCTAGTTGTAAATAGATTGGTTGGTAGTGCGAAATATTCATCCGGGGTTTCGATTGCTTCGATAGGGTTACCTGCGGTTACTTTACCTAATAGTGGAACTTCTACTATGTTTTCATCTTTTTCTGCATATTCATTTGGTACTAATACTTCGATTGTTCTATTTTTTCCATTTCCCTTTGTGATATATCCTTTTTCTTCTAGTTTTGTTAGGTGAAAATGAATAGTTGCAGGCGAATTTAGATGAGCAACTTCACCTATTTCTCTAACCGTTGGGGGATAACCATAATTTGCAATCCATTTTTTTATAATTTGTAAAATCATTTCTTGCTTTGTTGTCAACTTTTCCATTTTGCTTCCCTCCTTTTATCAATAGTTTAACATTAGAACTGTAAAATGTCAAACAAATGTTTTAAAAATGTATTGACACGAACAGATGTATGATATATACTGATGATGTAAGGAAGGGAGAGATGTATATGAATATGAAAATGAAAAAAATGGTAAAAGAGGGGTTATGGATATTTCTTCTTTATTCTTTTATAACTTTATGTTTATTTTTGGCAACGGATAGAATTGAGCGCTTAGATCAAAATGAGAATTTTAGAAATACTAATCAAAGTGTTTCTGTGTTTCTTGATAACTAGTTGGGTGTGAATTTGTTTTACTTAATCTTTTAGTTTTGATATACTACTAGTAGGTGATGTATAGTGAACAAGATAATTTTAGTAGATGGAAATAATTTGTTGTTTCGTAGTTATTACGCAACAGCATATCAAGGTGTAATTATGAAAAATTCGAAGGGGTTTCCTACGAATGCGTTGTATGGTTTTATTAATATGATGCATAAAATTGTTGAAGAGGAAGCGCCTTCTTATATTATGGTTGCCTTTGATAAGGGTAAGACTTTTAGACATGATAAATATGAGGAGTATAAAGCTGGTAGAAGTGAAATGCCGGATGAGTTAAGAATGCAATTTCCAAAAGCAAAAGAGGTGTTGGATTCTTTAGGAATAAAACATTTTGAAATAGATAATTATGAAGCAGATGATATTATTGGTACGGTTTCTGCAGAAGTTGAAAAAAGGGATGACTTTGTTGCGACTATTATTAGTAGTGATAAAGATTTGTTACAATTAGTTAGTGATAAAGTTGTTATGAAATTGTTAAAGCAGAGTGGTCATATTATGATGACGAAAGAAGAGTTTTTTAAGACTTATCAAGTTCCGCCAATTCGTATGATTGATTTAAAAGCTTTGATGGGAGATTCTAGTGATCATATTCCTGGAGTGAAAGGAATTGGGGAAAAAACTGCTATTCAATTACTTTCTAAATTTGAAACTTTGGATAATTTGTATAGTCATTTAGATGAGGTAAAAGGAAAGACTCGTGAAAAGTTAGAAAATGATAAGAAAAGTGCTTATATGAGTTATGATCTTGCGACAATTTATCGTGAGGTGCCTATTGATTTTACTTTGGAAGACTGTAAATATACAAGAGAAAATACGGAACAATTTATTCGTTTATTACAGGAATTTGAGTTTCATTCTTTATTGAAAAAATATCATCTTGAAGAAGATGTTGTAGAGGAGAAAAAGCAGGATGAAATTTCTATTTTACCAATTGATAAATTAGTTTCTAATACTTTTTCTTTTTATGTAGAGACTAGGGGTAGTGTTTATAGCAAGAGTCAAGTTCTTGGTGTTGGAATCTATGATGGTATTGCTGGTTATTTTATTTCTAAAGATGAATTAGAGCAGCATAAAGATTTATTTTCTTCTAATGCATTTAAATATACGTATGATTTAAAAAAAGATATTGTTGTTTTACATTCTTTTGGTATTGATATTAATCAGGTTACTTTTGATACTATGATTGCTGCTTATTTGTTAGATTATGTTGTTAAAGATGATATTAGTTTTTTAGCACAAGCTTTTGATGTAGGACTTCCTATGTATGATGATTTATTTGGTACAGAAAAGCGACCTAAAGAAGTTAGTGATGAAGTATTAAGAGATGTTTGTTGCCGTAAGGCAAAATTTATTTATGATACTCGTAATCAATTACTTGAAGAATTACAGAAGAATGATGAGTTAGATTTGTTTCAAAAAATTGAAATGCCATTATCTAGAGTGCTTGCTGATATGGAATTGACAGGTATTTTGGTAGATGTTTCTTATTTGGAAAAGGTAGAGGAAGAATTAAAGGAGAAAATGGATGTTATTGAACAAGAAATTTATGAACTTGCTGGTGTTCAGTTTAACATTATGTCTCCTGCTCAGTTGTCTAAAGTGTTGTTTGAAACATTAGAAATTCCTTATCCTAAGAGGGTAAAAGATGGAAAATATTCTACTAGTAAAGATATTTTGGATAAAATTCGTTTTGTTCATCCAGTTGTTGATAAGATATTGGAATATCGTACTTTGGCAAAACTTTATACAAATTATGCGGTTGGGTTGAAGGCAGAAGTTCGTGAAGATGGTAGAATTCATACTATTTTTACACAGACATTAACTCGTACTGGTAGACTTTCTAGTATTAGTCCTAATTTACAAAATATTCCTGCTAGAGCTGAGTATTCTCGTTTAATTCGCAAAGCTTTTATTCCTGATCCTGATTGTAAGCTTTTATCTAGTGATTATTCGCAAGTTGAATTACGTGTATTTGCTCATATGTCTGGGGCAGAGAATTTAATTCAGGCTTTTATTGATGGAAAAGATATTCATGCTAAGACAGCATCTGATATTTTTCATGTGCCGATGAATGAAGTTACAAAAGATATGAGACGTACTGCGAAAGCTGTTAATTTTGGAATTTTATATGGTATTAGTAGCTTTGGTCTTAGTGAAGATTTGGGTATTGATGTTTCTACTGCGAAAAAATTTATTGATAATTATTTAGAGACTTATCCTGGAATTTCTGAATATATGGAGCAAGAAAAGAAGAAGGCATATGATTTGGGTTATGTTACAACTTTGATGCATCGCCGCCGCGTCATTGATGAGTTAAAAAATAAGAATTATATGGTTCGTAGTAGTGGAGAAAGAATTGCTCTTAATACTCCTATTCAAGGAACTGCTGCTGATATTTTAAAAAAGGCTATGGTAGAAATATATGATGAATTTCAAAAGCGTGGTTTAAAAAGTAAAATGATAATTCAAGTACATGATGAATTAGTTTTCAATGTTTTAGATAGTGAATTGGAAGAGGTAAGTCATATTGTACGAGATATTATGGAGCATACTTTTGAACTTCGTGTTCCTTTAAAAGTCGATATTGAATATGGAAACAATTGGTATGAAGCAAAATAGGAAGTAGGTGTGGTATGCCAGAGAAACCAGAGGTCGTGACGGTTGCTAATACTTTAAAACGGCAAGTTTTAGGAAAAACAATTACTGCATGTCAAGTTTACTGGGATAATATTATTGCATATCCTAGTGTTTGTGATTTTAAAAAGAAGATTGTAGGTCAAAAAATATTAAATATTACTACTCGTGGAAAATGGTTGGTTTTCGAACTTGATTATGATTTGTTACTTGTTCATTTACGAATGGAAGGGAAATTTTTCTTTCGAAAAGTAGATGATATTAAGAATAAACACGAGCATGTATTTTTTACTCTAGATGATAAAATTAGTTTTCGATTTCATGATGTTCGTAAGTTTGGAAAAATGTATTTGTTAAATAAGGAATGTGCATATTCAGAAAAACCATTATGTGAACTGGGACTTGAATATGATGATGAAAAGTTAGACTCAGCTTATTTGTATCAAGCAATTCATTCTAAAAAATTACCAATTAAAACGATTTTACTTGACCAAAGAATTATTGCTGGTATTGGTAATATTTATGATGATGAAATTCTATTTTTGAGTAGGATTTCGCCTCTTCGAAGAGGATGTGATATTAGTAAAGAGGAATGTGTTGCAATTATTTCTAATACTAGGAAAGTATTAGAAGAGGCTATTCATATGGGAGGAACTACGATTAAAAGTTTTACTTCTAGTGAAGGAGTTCATGGATTGTTTCAAAATGAACTTTCTGTTCATGGGAAAGTTGGTCCTTGTCCAGTCTGTGGGAGCAACACCATTAAAATTAAGGTTGGTGGTAGGGGTACTTATTATTGTCCGCACTGTCAAAAGTAGTGTAGGACTTTTTCTTTGGTGATTTTCTTGTATTTTTATATTAATAAAATAGTAATTTTACTTAGGAAAAATGTATGAATTTGATAAAATTTCTCTATACAAAATTATGGTTTTGTTGTATAATGGAATCTGTTCGGAAGGAGTAGTAGATATGAAAAAGACAAAAATTATTTGTAGTATTGGTCCTTCTTCAAATCAACCTGATGTTATGGAACAGATGGTTTTAGCGGGTATGAATGTTGCGAGAGTTAATTTTACTCATGCAACTATTGAAGAAAGAGATCAAGCTTGTGCAGCAGTTCGTGAGGTTAGAAAACGTACTGGTAGAAATATAGCTTTATTATGGGATACAAAAGGTCCTGAATTTCGTAGTGGAATGTTAGAAAATGATTCTATTTCATTGGTTGATGGTAAAACGATTCGCATTGTAAAAGAAACTGTTCTTGGTAATGAGGAAAGATTTAGTGTTAACCATCCAGAAGCATTAGATAGTTTAAGCGTTGGCGATGTTATTTTACTTGAAAATGCTAAGATGAGATTAGAAGTTATTAGTAAGGAAGATGATGGAGTTACTTGCCGTATTGTAGCAGGTGGAGTTCTTGGAAACCGTAAGAGTATGAGCGTTCCAGGTATTAAATTAAATATTCCTTATGTTAGTGATTTAGATAGAGCAGATTTAGAGTATGCATGTCAACATGGTGGAGAGTTTTTAGCTATTTCTTTTGTTTCTTGTAAAGAAGATGTTTTGGAAATTAAAGAAATTTTAAAACAACACGATCGTTTGGATTTAAAAATTATTTGTAAAATTGAAAGTGAACTTGGTATTCAAAACTTAGAGGAGATTCTTGAAGTTTCTGATGGAGTTATGGTAGCTCGTGGAGATCTTGGTACTGAAGTTCCTAGTGAAAAATTACCTATTATTCAAAAACATATTGTTAAAGTATGTCGCCGTATGGGTAAGATTTGTGTTGTTGCAACAGAAATGCTTGAGACTATGATGGAAAATACTCGTCCTAAGAGAGCAGAAACAAGTGATATTGCAAATGCTGTTTTAGATGGAACAGATGCAGTTATGTTAAGTGGTGAAACTACGGTTGGTAAACATCCAATTGAAACAGTTGCTGCTATGGCAAGAATTTGTGAAACAACCGAACAATATGCTAAATTTAATTATGTTGCTGAAAATAAACAGACACATTCTATTCCATATGCGATTGCTCAAAGTGTAGTAGAAGCTGCAGGTTGGTTAGATGCAAAATTAATTTGTGCTGCTACTATCAGTGGAGCAACAGCTAGAATGATTAGTAACTTAAAACCAAAGGCTGATATTTTGGCATTGTGTCCTGATGAAAAGGCTGCTCGCCGTTTAGCTTTGAACTGGGGGGTTGAACCTGTTCGTTTACCAATTTATGATTCTACAGATGAAATTTTAACTGAAAGCGTTAAGAAAGCAAAAGAATTTACACATTTAGAAAAGGGAGATATTCTATTGATTACTGGAAGTTTTCCTAATACTGGTGTTGCACATCCTACTAATTTAATGAAAATAGAAGAAATTGATTAAGATATCAGATTGTTCGATATCTTTTTTTTGTCAAGATGATGTGTGATAACGTGGTAAAATATGTAGGAATTTGTTATACTTTAGTTAAAGATATTTCGGATATGATTTGGATTTTGTTAGGGGATTTTTATGTGGGATGATATTAAGCAAGAGGGACACTATATCGGTCAGTTTTCTTTTCTTGGTGAAACGATGGAAGGGGAGATTGTTTTTTATAGAGAAAGAGGGTTGATACTTTTAAAATTAAGTCGCGAGGTTAAGGATTATTATCAGGCCCTTAGTATGAGAGTTTCTAAGCAAGAAGTTATTTCTGGAAAACTAAATATAGGATGGACGGTTACACTTTATCATAATCGTTGTATTAAGAATTTTACTCGAATACCAAGTTATCAACAAATTGAATTTTCTTGTGAATATGTAATATTCCATAATCAAGATGATCCTTGTAGAAAGTTTAATCAACTTTCTTGTGTTGTAGAAAATGCTTTGGAGTGAAGTGGGCTATCTTATGTAGATGATTTTGGCTTTGATAAAATTACTTTTCGTAAAGATAATCCTTGTGTTACTTTTCATTGGTATAGAGTAGAAGTTCGTTTTTCTGTATATCTTGATAATCGTTTATTGCAAGTTCCTAAGAAAGAGGTTGCAGAGTATATAGAAAGATTAAAAATTGATATTTCTTGTGATGAGAAAAAAGATGTTGATTTCTTTTTAAATATTCGTATTTTTACGAAAGATATTTATCGAGATGTTCTGGGTACATGGAAAGAGAATTATAATTTTTCTTTAGAAAAAATTCCTAAATATGATATTTCTTATAAATTAGAAAAGCTGATTCCTGTTTTTCAGTTATATTTGTCTTTGTTTCAATATCAAGATATGCCGGTTCAAATGGTGTTTTTAAATGTGATTCAGGCTCTAGAAACTTTACATTCTCGCTTTTTTTATCATGATAAGAAAAGCTGTTATATTAACGCAGTTTATCGTAAATTTCATAATCATCCCTCTTTTTCTTCTTTTCGTTCTTTATTATTAAGTCCTCAACAGATGAAGAAAAGTTGTCATCATATTTTACTTTATTCTAGATTAAATGATTTGTTTATTGGAAAATGTGATGGTTTGTTTTATGAATTTTATGTTGATGGAGGTATTTATGCACAAAAGCTTGTGGATACTCGTCACTATTATACACATTATGATAAAAGTAAAGAAGACAAGATATTGCAGGGCGATGATTTAAAAGATGCTATTGATGTATTAAGGCTTCTTTTAGAGTATCATGTTTGTTTGATTTTAGGTATTGATATTCATCAGAAGGTGGAAATTGCTTTAAGAGAAAGATTATCTTATCGAAATGTGGCAAAAGAAAATCTCTAACTTTCTTTTTGGTTAGAGATTATTTTGTCATATTGTTCATACATTTTTTGAACATTATTTTCTAGTAGATAATAATGTAAGATATAGGGAATAAATAAACATAGAGATATTATAAATAATATCAATAGGGTAATATTTTGGATGGTTAGGCCAAATAATAAAAATAGAATAGATATGGTTCCAGTAAAAATTGTTACTAATAGATGAATTAGTCTTTCATGTTGAAATTGTTCTATCTGAATTAAATGATAATTTTTTTCTTCTTCTGTAAATGGAATATTTTCTTTTAATTTTTTCTCTGTTTTATTTACATAATTTAAAATTCTTTTTTTCATGACTTCTCCTTTTCATTTTTTATTAGAAAAATGATTGTACTTTCTACATTTTTATAGGTGGCTGTTATTTCAATATAATAATTTCCTTCTTCTTTTATATATGGTGTAATATTTTGTATTAATTTTCCTTGATATTTTTCTTCTTCTTTTTGATCTGTTTTTTTAATATGCAGTTGATAGGTTGTATCTTTTGTTTTTTTAGTTGCGTAATCTCTTTCTGTGTTGCAAGCGGTTTGTAGTTGGTAATGTTTTTTTAGATAACATTCGTAAGAAGCTATATTTAATATATATTCTTTTTTATCTTTTGGCAATTCGTAGGTTATACTTTCTGTTGCTCCAAAGTATGTAGATTGATTTTCGCTTGCTTGATATAAAAAAAAGGGAATAATTGGTTTTTCTTCATAATCTCTTACTTCTACTGTTAGTAGGTCATCATTTATTGATACTTTGTACCATCTACTTTTATTATAAGGAAGTCCATTCATTATTTTAATTGAACCTATTGATATTTTAAATATGATAAATAGTAATATTAGAATAATGCTTAAGTATAGATAATTCTTTTTATTTTTTTTCTTTTGCTTTTTATATTTTATATTGCTTTTATTATATTCTTGTAGGAATTCTTTTCTTTCTTGTTCGTAATCTTTTTTCATTTGGTCTACATTTGTATAAAATTTTTTCATTCTCAATACCTCTTATTATTATTTTAACATATTAATTGATTTTTTTCGATTTAAAAACTAGACTGTTTTAGTCTAGTCGTTTTGATATTTTTTCATTTTCAAATTTTTTTTCGTCATTCATTAGTAATTCGTGTATTTCTTCTTCTTTGGTGTCTACAAATACTTCTTCAATTCTATCTACTCTGCATTTTTCTGCTTTGATAATGGCATCTACTTTATCTACTGCATCTTCTAAAATATCATTTACTACTACATAATTATATTTTGTAATTTCATTAATTTCTTTATAAGCGGTAGAAAAACGTTTTAATATTTTTTCGTTAGAGTCTGTACCTCGTTTTTTTAGTCGAATGACCATATCCTTTAAAGATGGGGGAAGTATGAAAATAAAAATAGCTTCAGGTACTAATTCTTTGATTTTTTTTGCTCCTTCAATTTCAATTTCTAAGATGACATCTAATCCTTCATCTAGTTTTTTCTTGATTTCTTCTTTTGGTGTACCATAATAATTTCCAACATAATTTGTATATTCCAAAAAATAATTTTCATCTATCTTTTTTTCAAAGTCTTCCTTTGTTACAAAATTGTAAGTTACTCCTGGGATATCATTTTTTCTTATTGGTCTTGTTGTCGTTGATATAGATAGATATAAGTTTTTATTTCTTTTTTGTAATCCTTCGATAACGCTTCCTTTTCCACAACCACTTGGTGCTGATATAACAATTAATTGACCACTTTTTTTAGTTTTAATCATTTGCTTTCTCCTTTTTATATAAACTATATTGGTATTCTTTTTTATATTCTTCTTTGGCATTTTTATATGGTAGTGTATATATTTTTGTTGTATTTAATTCTAGCTCTAATATCTCATCTTTTTCTTTTGTTATTTTACTGATAATTGGTAGAGTAATTTGTTTTTTGTATTCATTTAAATATTTTCTACCTTGGTCGTTAAATCCTAATAGTCTAATATATGTTAGTTTTGTATTATTTTTAATTTTTTCTTTGGTATTATTACATAAAATTTGCAAGAGGCTTCTGGAAATTTTACTATAAGTTTGATGTTTTGATTTTACTTTTTGAATTAATTCTTCATAGTTGTTGCATGATAAAATTTCTTTTTTTAATTTTTTTGCAAGATCATTTTCTACTAAGTGGTATTTTTCTAGATGGTCTTCTGTTATAATTTTGTATTTTAAATAAGTAAAATAATCTTCTTTTTTATGAATGATTGTATTTTGTAATGTTTGGTAGGTATTTTCTGGAAGAGAGGATTTTATTTTTTCTAAATGATCTATTTCTTTTCGAATAGCTGTTGCGCTACTAATTGTACCAGTTAGTTTTTCATTGTGATAGTTGTTTGTTCTTTTTATTGTTTCTGGTTTTATATGATATTGATATTTTAATATTGTTTTTATGTAAGTGATTCCTAAGATGTCATTTGGTTCTTTTATTGTCTTTCCAGTTAGATCTTTAAGCGCTAGAGCTAGAGAAGTAGGGTAGTTGTTTCCAAATTTGGAATAGATTTTTACTAATTTATCAAAATCTTCATTTTCTAGTTGTTCTTTAGCAATTTCTGTCAGATCTTCTATATTGTTAGATTCACTACCAAATATTAGTTTATCTACTTTTAAGGACTCTAATAATGTAATCCCTGCATAGCTAAAATAGTCAGCACTTTGAGTTGTAAAGACAAAGGGTATTTCTACTACTAAATCAACTCCGGATTCTATTGCTAATTTTGTTCTTTGCCATTTATCGATGATAGCTGGTTCTCCTCTTTGAGTAAAATTACCACTCATCGCAACAATTATTGTGTCATTCGGATATTTTTCTTTAATTTTTTTTATTTGGTATAAATGTCCATTGTGAAATGGATTATATTCTGCAATAATTCCAACACTTGCCATAGGATCCCTCTTTCTTGTTTCATAGTTTAACATATATTTTTAGAAATAACAATTTATAATTGATATTATTTACTTCTTTGGTATTATGCGGTATAATTTTCTTATCATTTAGGGATATGTTATTAGTTTTTAGAATAAAATTTAGTAATTTAGGATGTGAAGAAGATGAGAGTGATTGTTGCAGCTGGTGGAACTGGCGGACATATTTATCCAGCATTAGCAATTATTGATAAAATTAAGCAAGAAAATCGTCATAGTGAAGTTTTATATATAGGTACTACAGATCGTATGGAAAAAGATATTGTTCCTTTGCGTGGTATTCGGTTTGTGGGAGTAGAAATTCAGGGATTAAATCGAAAAAATATTTTTTCTAATTTTTCTGTTATGAAAAAATTTTTTAAGGCGATTAAGAAATCCAAAGAAATTATTAAAGAATTTCATCCAGATATAGTTATTGGTGTAGGTGGATATATTACTGCTCCTGTTTTATATGCAGCTCATCAATTACATGTTAAGACTATGATACATGAACAAAACTCTATTCCTGGTCTTTCTAATAAATTTTTATCTCGCTTTGTTGATACTATTTGCGTTTCTCTTCCTGGTAGTGTTCAGTATTTTCCGCAGGAGAAGACTGTTTATACTGGTAATCCACGAAGTGAAGAAATCCTAAAAATCGAAAAGGTTTCTAAGACCAAATTTGGGTTTTCTCGTGATAAAAAATTGGTATTAATTGTGATGGGATCTCTTGGATCTACTACAATGACCAAGAAGTTAAAAGAGGCGATTTCTCTTTTTAAAAATAAAACGTATCAAGTTTTGGTCGTTACTGGAAAAGCATATTATCAAGAATATCAAGATATAGAAATACCTAGTAATGTAAAGTTAACTCCATTTTGTGAAGAGTTGATTCAGGTTATGAAAGATGCAGATTTAATGGTGTCTAGAGCTGGTGCTTCTACGATATCCGAGATTACAGGAATTGGGCTTCCTTCCATTTTGGTGCCATCTCCTTATGTTACTCATAATCATCAGTATCTTAATGCAAAAGAACTGGAAGATAAAGGAGCTTGTTGTATTTTAGAGGAGAAGGATTTTTCTGGAGAGGTTTTATGTAGTAAAATAGATGAAATTTTATCTGATAAAATGTTATATTTATCTATGAAGAAGGCAAGTGAAGCTTTTGGTATTAAAGATTCTCTTACTAGAATTTATGGTGAGGTTAAAAAGTTAGTTGGTGAATAGGATGGATCAATTATTAGAAGAATTAGAAAAATTAAATATTGGTAAAATAGAACGTGAGGTTTCTATTGATAAATATACTACTTATCGTGTTGGTGGTGTTGCGGCAGCGCTTATTTATCCGAAAAATGTCCCAAGTCTTAGAAAATTATTAGAAATTTTAAAATCACGTGGTATTTTGTTTAAAATTATCGGTTTTGGTTCTAATCTTTTGTTTAGTAGCAAACATTATGATGGTATTCTTATTCGATTAGATAGTTTGGATGATTTGGAGTTTTTAACTCCTTATAAAGTTCGTGTCGGTGCAGGATATTCCTTGGTTAAATTGTCGTTACAGATGGCAAAACGAGGACTAGCTGGGTTGGAGTTTGCTGCTGGTATTCCTGGTACTGTTGGTGGTGCGGTATTTATGAATGCTGGTGCTTATAAAAGTGATATGGGATATATTGTACAAGATGTTACCGTATTAACGCCGGATTTACGAATTATTAAGTTGGAAAATAAAGAGATGAATTTTCATTATCGTACATCTTTTTTACAGACTCACCCTGGATATATTTGTTTAGAGGTTGTTTTAAGATTAGATAAAGGAAATAAATCGGTAATTGAAGATGTTATTAAAGACAGGCGTAAAAGAAGAATGGAGTCTCAACCATTGAATTATCCATCCGCTGGTTCTGTTTTTCGAAATCCTGAAGGCATGTATGCAGGTGAGATGATAGAAAAACTGGGTTTAAAGGGATTTTCTATTGGTGGTGCCAAAGTTAGTGAAAAACATGCTAATTTTATTATTAATTATAATCATGCAACGGGGGAAGATATTAAGAGTTTAATTGATTATGTACAAGCAAAGGTTAAGGAGAAGTATCAGGTTGAATTAAAAGTAGAACAAGAATTTGTAAATTGGGAGTAATGCTCGTGGCAAAGAAACTAGTTAAAAGGCGTAAAATTAAACTATTACCTTGTTTTATAGTGCTTCTAATCTTAGGGGGACTATCTTTTGGCGTTTACTATTTTTTAAGATTACCTATTTTGAATCTAATAGTAGAAAATACTACTTATCTAAATGATGACTATATATTAGAATTAGCGGGAGTTAAGAATTATCCTAGCTTTTGGTTATCTTCTACTAAGGATATGGAGAAGAAATTAGAAGAGTCTCCTTATATTACGCAGGCGGATGTTAAAAGAGAGTTTTTTCATGTTTTAGTGATTGATATTGAAGAGAATAAACCAATCTTTATTAATTATACAAATCAAACAGTTGTATTTTCTAATCAAGAAGAGGTTCCAATAGAGGAGGAAGTTGATCTTTTCAGAGTCCCTAGACTTATCAATTATGTTCCAGATAATAAATATCAATCTTTTATTGATGGAATGACTAATATCAAACAGGATATTTTAGGGAAAATTTCTGATATTGAATATCAACCAAATGATTATGATAAGGATCGCTTCTTATTATATATGGATGATGGAAATATGGTTTATTTGACTTTGACGAAGTTTAATATGATAAATTATTATAATGATGTACTTAGTCAATTGGAAAATAGAAAAGGAATTTTATATTTAGATAGTGGAAATCATTTCCAAATTATGGAGTAGGTAATGTTATAAGAGAAGATAGGAGTTTCAATAATGAAAGAAAAAATAGCTAAAGTTAATTGGTCAAATTTTAAATATTTATTTTTGTTTTGCTATTTTTTTTATTGTTTGGTTCTTGCTTATAATTTAATGCGTGGAGATAGTTATGTTAATTTTGGGTTTAGTTATGCCGTTAGTAGAGGAGAAGTTGCTTATTTAGATTTTAATATGGTTATTCCTCCTTTTGCTCCGTGGTTATATTCTATTTTTTTATTTTTACGGTCATCGATTTTAGTATTTTATTTGGAACAGGCATTTCTTCTTACTTTGTTTTTTTACTTTTTGTTTCGATTAATCGGAAATAAGACTTGGATTTATTTAGTTTTACTTTCTATTCCTTTCCCGATTGCAATGGTTTCGGTTATTTTTCCGGGATATAATTTTTTACTTCTTTTCTTTTTGTTGTTATTAATTTATTGTGAGAAAAAGAAGAAATCAGATTATCTTATTGGAATTTTGTTAGGGCTTAGTTTTTTAACAAAACAGACTGTTGGTGGATTGTTTGTACTTGCTAGTATTTATTATTTATTTGTTGATTATAAGAAAGTTATCAAAAGAGCTATTGGTTTTTTTATTCCTGTTTTAGTCACTTTCTTTATATTGCTTTGTCAAGGAAGTTTTTTATCTTTTTTAGATTTATGTTTTTTTGGTTTGTTTGATTTTGGGCATCAGAATTTATCTATTGATTGGTTTTATTTGGTTGTATTTTTGATAGCTTTTTTGGTTTTAATTATTCGAATTATTAGAAAACCTAGGGATATTAGTAATTATTATGTATTATTATTTTCTAGTTGTGTTTATCCTATTATTGATTATTATCATGTTTCTTTATTTCTAGCTGGATTTTTTATCTTGTTATTGATGGATGGTGATATTAGAAGAAAAATAAGTTATCATGTAATATTTTTTGTTCTTTCTCTTAGTATTATTTGGTTTGTGATACAAAATATTTATTATGATGATTTAGAAATTATTCATTATCCTAATTTTGAATTTAGTTTGATTTCTAGAAGTTATCATGATGTAGTAGAGAAGATTGACTCTTATTTAGAATCTTTAGATGATGATGTTATATATTTTTTAAGAGGAAGTGAAAATTACTTTTTTAAGATAAAAAATAATTTAGATATTACTTATTTTGATTTACCGAATTATGGTAATTATGGTTATGGAGGGACACAGAAGATAATTAAACGATTAGAAAATATTCATCATGGTTATGTTGTTGTAGATGTAGATGCATATCAAAGCAAGGATTCTTTACAACAATATATTAAAGAAGCGGTCTCTTATATAAAAGAGAGAGGAAAGTTAGTAAAAGAGATAGGTTTTTATCAAGTGTATCGATTTGAATAGGAGGATATTTATGTGGAAAAAAGTTATAAAATATAGTTTTATTTTTCTTTTTCTTTTGGTTTTTAATCTAATATGTTCTCCATTAAATTTAGATGAGGTTTGGAATTTTGGATTTGTTAATAATATGTATCGAGGAGAAGTTGCTTATTTAGATTTTAATATGGTTATTCCTCCTTTTTATCCTTGGTTGATGTCTTTATTTTTTCATTTATTTTCTGCTAATATGCTTGTATTTCATATTGCCAATGCATTTATTCTTACTGGAGTGGTTTTTCTATTAGAGCAGATGTATCGGGAAAAAATGTGGATTATATTTTTATTTTTGTTTTTTCCAATTAATGTATCTATGCCAAATTATAATATCTTTTTGTTCGCTTTACTTGTTTTGATTCTTTTTTTGGAAGAGAAATGTCAAAAGAGTAATTCTTTATGGTATCACTCGAGTATAGGATTTTTGTTAGGATGCAGTATTCTTGTAAAACATACTGTTGGACTTTTTTTAGTCATTCCTAGTATTATTTTTTATTGGAAAGATAAAAAATATCTTATCATTCGTTTTTTCTTTATCTTGCTTCCATGTCTTTGTTTTTTAGTTTCTCTATTTGTAACGAATAGTTTTTCTTCTTTTGTTAATTTGTGTTTGCTAGGACTGTTTGATTTTACAGGAAATCAAAAAATTTTTCATTTCCTTGGTTTGGTTTTTGTTATTATGGTTCTTTTTACTATTTATTTTATTTGGAAAGATAGAGGAGATATTTTAAATGTTTATACATTGTGCTTTTATAGCATAGCGATTCCAATCATTGATTTTTATCATTTCTTTGTTGCTTTTTTGGCCTTTTTACTTATGATTTTAAAAAAAGTGAAGAGAAGATATTTGAATTATGGACTTCTTAGTATTTGTTCGGTTTTATTTATTGGTTTTTTGAATGCTAGATTTAATCAGTTTGATTTTAAGAATTATCCTAATAATATTAATCATTTTGAATATCGTTATCTCACTTATGATAGTTATCAGTTTACATTGGATGTTTTGAATTATGTTAGTCAGCATAAAGATAAAAATATTATTTACTTGGTTCCAGATGCTTATTATTTTAAGATTATTTTGGATGAAAAGTGTGGTTATTTTGATCTTATTAATCAAGGAAATCTTGGCTATCACGGTAGTAGTTGGCTGGTTAATGAGATAAAGGATATGAAGAATACTTTGTTTTTAGTTAATCCCGGGGAATTAGGAAGTGGAAATCAGATAGATCAGAATGCTTTGTCTTATGTTCTTTCTAATGGAGAAAAAATAGATTCTGTTGGAATTTATGATGTTTATGTTTTAGAATAAGGAGTGTTTATGAAAAAGTGGATTCGTTATTTTATTATTTTTATTTTTGTTTTTTGTATTTACGAGTTTTTTGGATTTCCTAATATGTATGGTGATCCTATTAATAATTATATGTTTAGTCATGCTATTGTCTTAAATGAAGTGCCATATTTAGATTTTAATATGATTTCTACTCCGTTATATGCATTTTTAATGGCAATAGGATTATTGGTTTTTGATAATTATTTGATGTTTGTTATAGAACAGAGTTTACTTGTTACTATTATGTTTTATTTTTTATTTTCTCTTTATGGTAGAAAAAGTTATTTGGTATTATTAGTTATTTGTTTATTTGCTTTTTTTGGTATTAATGCTACTTATAATTTTTTAGCGTTATTTTTTCTAGTAATTCTTTTATATTTGGAAAAAAAATATCCAGAGAAAGATTATTTGATAGGATTTATAATAGGTTGTAGTATTTTAAGTAAACATACTATTGGTCTTTTATTTTTCTTACCATCTTTATTTTATTATTTTAAAGATATTAGAAAACTTAGTAAAAGAATTATTGGAACTATTATACCTTGCGCTATCTTTTTCATTTATTTATTGATTAATGATGCAGTTTATCCTTTTATTAATCTTTGCTTTTTAGGATTGTTTGATTTTTCTTCTAAAAATGGAAATGGTTTTTCTATTTATGTTTTGTTAAGTATTATTTTGTTTTTGATTCAATTGTTTATTACAATAAAGAAGAGAAAGGATATTAGAAATTGTTATTTGATTATGGGGATAGCTTTTATGATTCCACTTTTTGATTTTCAACATTTTTCTATTTATGTTATTTGTTTTGTTATTCAACTTTTACCATTGTTACAATATAAACAAGATTATTTTGGAATCTTAGGTGCTGTTTGTTCTGCTATCGTTAGTATTTTTATTTTTATTAATTATTGTATTTTATTAAAACCAGTATTTTCAACGGAGATTTCTCATTTTCAATATAGTTTAGTAAGTCGTTTTGATTATACAAAATCGTTAGAAGCGTATGATTTTTTTGATCAATATGAAAATAAGTTATTACTTACTTATGCTAGTATTCCTTATGATGTTAGTAGAGATCATCCTATTACATATTTTAATATTTTAATGAATGGAAATTTTGGATATGATGGAAGTCAACAAATGATAGAAAAAATTAAAGATATGAATAAAATTTATATTATCATTGATATGGAACAATATCAGAACCATTCTATCCATAATCAATTTGATAAAACTATAGTGAAGTATGTCATAAAACATTATGAGAAAGTCGATTCTTGGAGAGATTTTGATGTTTATTATAAGAATTAATTCATCTAAAACGCTTGGCGTTTTTTTTCTTTTATAGTATAATTAAATTTAAGATGGGAGATGCTTTCATGAGTCAAGTATATACGGGAATTGAACTAGGCACAGATAGTATAAAGATTGTTGTTTTAGAAAAAGTAAATAATCAGTTTCATGTTTTAGCGTCTGTTCATAGCCCAAGTGATGGCGTTTCTAAGGGACAGGTAGTGGATATTAAAAAGTGTGTTTCTAGCGTGCGTGTTGCGTTAAGAAAAATTAATGATATGTTGGGAATTAAAATTATCAAGGTGATTGCGGTCGTTCCTTCTAGTGGTTGTATGCTGGATATTGCGGTTGGATCTGTCCCAGTAGATGAAGTGGTTACTGGAGAAGATGTTAATTTAGTTTTAAAAGATGCTTTGAGAGGAAGAATTGGAGAGAATGTGGAGCTGGTTACAGCTATTCCTATTAGTTTTTCTGTTGATGAGAGAGAAAATATTAAAGATCCCAAGGGAATGAGAGGAAGTATGCTAGAGGTTAAGGTTGTTATTGCGACACTTCCTAAGGAGCCTTTATATCGTATTTTAGAGGTTTTAAAACTTAGCGGATTAGAAGCGGTTGATTTAGCTTTTACTTCTACTGGAGATTATTATGCCGCTCGTAATGCTAGAATTCAAAAGGAAGTAGGGGCGGTTATTGATATTGGGGAAGAAATTACTAATGTTTCTGTTTTTAATAAAGGAATTCAGATTAAAAATGCGACTGTTCCCATTGGAAGTCATCATGTAGACCGGGATATTACTTATATTTTTAAAATTAAAGAGCAAGATTCTAGACGGTTAAAAGAGCAATTTGCGGTTAGCATGCAAGTGTATGCTGATCGTAATGATACTGTCTCTATTCCTATTGGAGATTCTTTCAAAGAAATCTCTCAAGTAGGTGTTTCTAAAATTGTAGAAGCAAGGTTAGAAGAAATTTTGAATTTAGCGAAAAAAGAAATAAAAAACTTAACAAATAGAGAAATACGTTATATAATAGTAACAGGTGGCCTTAGTGAGATGGCAGGATTTCAGTATTTGGTAGAATCTGTTTTTGGTATTCAAGCTAAGGTTTGTAATATTAATACAATGGGTCTGAGACATAATCGATATAGTAGTGTACTTGGAGCAATAGAATATTTTGATGATAAAATGTCTTTGAGAGGGAAGAATGTCAGTTTGATATCAGAAAGTGATGCCCGGTTGTTGATGTCTCCTGATGATAAGACAATAAATAACGATAATATAATTAGTAAAGTGTTTGGACATTTTTTTGATAACTAAGGAGGACTAGGTATGATAGGTGGATTAGAATTAGATCAGTTAGCTAAAATAAAAGTTATTGGTTTAGGTGGCGGCGGTGGTAATGCCGTTAATAGAATGGTAGAATCAGGAGTAAAGGGTGTTGAATTTATCGCTGCTAATACAGATTTGCAGGTTTTAAATTCATCTAAGGCAGATGTAAAAATTCAAATTGGAGCATCTTTAACAGATGGACTTGGTGCTGGTGCTAAACCTGAAGTTGGAAAAGAGGCAGCTTTGGAGTCTAAAAAAGAAATTGAAGATGCTTTAGCTGGTGCAGATATGGTGTTTATTACCTGTGGAATGGGTGGTGGTACTGGTACTGGTGCTGCTCCTGTTGTTGCAGAAATTGCACAAGGTTTAGGTGCTTTAACTGTTGCAATTGTTACAAAACCTTTTTCATTTGAGGGAAAAAGAAGAATGGATAATGCCCTAAAAGGAATTGAAGAATTAAAAAAACATGTAGATACTTTGATTGTTATACCAAATGATAGATTAAGAGAGATTATTGATAAGACTACACCAATGTTAGAAGCGTTTAAAGAGGTTGATAATGTACTTCGTAGAGGAGTTCAATCTATTTCAGATTTGATTGCTGTTGTTGGACTTGTTAACCTTGATTTTGCAGATGTTAAAGCTGTTATGGAACAAAGTGGTCATGCTATTATTGGTATTGGTATTGGTATGGGCGAAGATAGAGCGATTGAAGCTGCGAAGCAAGCGGTTTCTTCTCCGCTTCTTGAAACACCAATCACTGGTGCAACTGATGCAATTATCAATATTACAGGAGGAGTTAATTTAACACTTTTTGAGGCAGAACAAGCTGCAGAGGTTGTTCGTAATGCAGCAAATACGGATATTAATACAATTTTTGGTTCTGTCATTAATGAGAATTTGTCAGATGAAGTTATTGTTACAGTTATCGCTACTGGATTTGATAAGAAGAATTCTCAACCAGAGGTAAAAGAACCTGTATTTAGTAATGCTGCTCCTAATAGAAGAAGTGTTCCAGTAAATGGAAATATACCAGAGATGTTAGATTCTAATGATACTTCTTCGGATGATAGTGATTTTGATTTACCTCCATTTTTAAGAGATAGAAATTATTAATTATATAGACTTCAGTTTGTTCTGAAGTCTTTTTTGATTAAAGTCTTTTTATCATGAGAATTTTCTGTATTTGTTGATGATATATTATATTTTAAAATAGATTAATGAAATTTATAACATGTGAGGTATCCTTTAAATTTAGTAAGGAAAAGTAAATCTTTTTTCTAATAATATATATGAGGTGATGATTATAAAAAAGTTTTATACCTGTCGCTATG
>CALVTC010000020.1 GCA_944359885.1 uncultured Bacilli bacterium
ATCTAACGGAATATCTCATAAGTATAAATTAAAAGAAATTGCTGAAGCTTTAGGCTATGATCCAACTAGTATATCTAAAGAAGTTAAGCGAAACAGAGAACAAATTACAATAGGAAAAAATGTTACTGATTGTAATAAAATAAACAGATGGCCTTTCGTTTGTACAGGCTGTAATAAAAGATATAATAATCAATGTTGTTTTACTAAATATAAATATGATGCAAAAAAAGCTCAAGATAAGGCTGATATTAATTTAGTTAATTCTAGAAAAGGAATTGATATTACCTCTGAAGAATTTCAAAAGCTAGATAAAATAGTTAAAGATGGTGTTGATGATAAGAAGTCTATTTATCAAATAACCATAGAAAATAAAGATGAAATAGATAAATCAGTAACTACTATATATAGATATGTGAATAAAGTCTATTTAACAACAAAAAGAATGGACTTACCTTATGCGGTTACTTACAAGAAAAGAAACCATAATAAAAAGTATGAGTATTCTGAAAATAAGAAAATTGACAGAACAGGTCATACTTATATTGATTATCTTGCCTATATACACAAACATCCAGGAATCTATGTCTGGCAACTAGATTTTCTTGGATCCATTAAGACAGATAACAATAATATTTTATCATTAATTCTACCAGATTTGCAATTTTGTTTACTTGACTTAATAAAAAATCCTAGCCAAGAAAAGGTAGTAGAGTTTTTTGATGAACTAGAGGAAAAGATTGGAATTGACGCATTCAAAGAATTAATACCAGTTATTTTAACTGACAGAGATCCTAATTTTACTGATATTGAAGGTATATGTTTTTCAAAAATAACAGGAGAAGAAAGATGTAAATTATTCTTTTGTGATGCTTATGTATCTAATCAAAAGCCAAACGTAGAAAATTTAAACAAACAATTAAGATTATTTTTTCCAAAAGGTAAAACTATAGATAAATACACAAAACAAGATATAAAAAACATTAACGAAACACTTCTAAATAGGCCACTAAAATCATTAGATAGTTATACTCCAAAAGAGGCTTTTATTAATGTATTTGATGAAGATTTATTTAATAAATTGTTTTAGCTAGCTAAAACAATTTTGGGCAAAGAAACAAACTACAAAAACTGCAATAAGTTTAAAAAACGGAAATAACCTCCGTAATTTTGTCATGCAAAAATTTAAGTAATACTAGTTAATATTAGGCAAAATTAAAAGCCTTATTTCCGCTTTTATATTCCAAAGCAGCAATAAGTCTTGTAAATTAAATGTTTCTTCATAAACCTGCATTTAGTCTAAAAATTCACGACTTTTTTAACTTTCTATAACAAAATCAAGAAAATAAAAGAATAATCAGATGCAAGTCCAAGCCATAATAAAACAAAATAACTATACAAAAACATAAAATTAGTATATAATATAGCTACTAAGGAGATTATTATGAAAAAAAGAAAATTTATAAGTGCCAATATTAACGGCCTACAAGTAAAAAATATACAACCATTAGAATTTGGTTATGTAGTATTAAAAAAAGATGTTCCATTTTATGTGAGCGGTCTAGGAAGATTAATCACAGTAGAAAGCGAAGAACCAACAAATACATACGATGAAGCGTCAGACTGGTTAACTGGATTAGCAATAAAATACCCAAGGATGGAAATATTAAAAACTCAGACTGTGCCTTACATTGATGAAAAAACAATTCATGCAATAAGCATGACAGAAGAAGAAGCAAAACAGTTAAGATTAAAGAGAATAAATCAAAAAAAGAACTATTAACAAAAGAAAAAGAAATATATCTTTAAAAACAAACCTTGTAACCAAGGAATACGAAGAATCTTCTTCGTTTTTTTATGTTTCATTTCTATAACAATCTTTTTTGCTAACTTTCTAATATTTTTAGATTCTAAAAGTAAAAACAATTTTCTTTGATATGAATGAATCGATATACCCCTAGAAGTAAGTTCTTGATATTGTTCAACTCGATCAATCATTTCTTGATTAAACCCTGTAGCATAAGCTCCAGGTTCTACTAAGCAAAAAGATATATTTGTATCCAATACCCTACTTTCTTTCTGCAAGGTTTTAACAAGTTGAGAAATTGCTGCTTTACTAGAACTATATACGCCAAGAAACGGAATAGGAAACATTCCAATCAAAGAAGAAGTAACAAAAATCTTTCCAGAAATATTCTTTTGCATCATATGCTGATATACCTTTTTTAATAAAAGAAAAGAACGAAATACATTGACTTCATAAATATCTCTCATGGCATTATCCGGCATCATCAAAACACTACCTGATGTACCAATACCTGCATGATTAAACAAACAATCAATATCCAAAGAATCTACTAAATAAATATCATCTGTCCTAAGATCTAATTTAAAACAAATTGCATTAATGTGTTCTCTTGCCAACCTTTTTCTCAACTGACAAACCTCACCAATCGTGTGACACGTCATATATACCAAATGTCCTCTGCTAGCAAGTAACTTCCCTATTTCATATCCAATACCAGAAGCAGCACCTGTAATTAATACTCTCATACCTTCACCCAGTATTACTATACCCTATATAATGAAAATAATGAAAAAAACTACCAAAAAACTGGTAGTTTTAAGATTTCCTTTTAATAATAAAGGAAACGCCTTTCTTTTCATTTTTAATAATAATATCATAATTCATAATATTTAAAGTCTTTTTAACAATCGAAAGTCCTAATCCAAACTCACCCTTGATTCCCTTCCGGAACGGAGTAAAGATTCCTTCAAGAAAATCTTCATTGATGTGTTCACCATCATTATATAGAATGAGTTTATTCTGTTTTACAGTAATTTTTATAGTAGAATTGGCATATCTCATAAAATTACTTAGCAAATTATCGAAAATGGTTTCCCAGTGTTCCATAGTACCATAAAACTTTGATTTTTTATCAATATCCGTAACAAAATTAATTTCTTTTCTATGGAACTTAAACTTATCAACTTCAATTTGAACAATTTGTTCCATATCAACCAGTTCATTTTCGATATTTTTGGAATTTTTAAGATAATCAAGTTTATTTAAGTAAAGAAGTGAGTGTACTTTATTTTCTAACTTTTCGGTTTGCTGTTTAATAACTTGAAGTGCGGTATTATTATCTTCAACTTTATCTTCAACAGCTTCAATATATGATTTTATAACGGTGAGAGGTGTCTTAAAATCATGTGATATATTTTGATACATCTGATTACGATATTCTTCTTGGTTAATTAAAGAAATACGCATATCTTCGATTGCCAAAGCAAGAGATTTTATTTCGTCATCAATTTCAAAATTAATATTATGATTATAATCCGGATTATCGATATTGTCTATCTTGTCTTTTAACTTCTCAATCTTCTTAACAATAAAAGAAGACCATATAACAAGAAGTAGACCAATCAATAAACACGTACTTAAAACTATTGGAAAGATAGTACTTAAAATTGCTTCTTTTGTTTCATTGATATAGCTATCGTTAGAGATAGCAACTTTGGTAATTTCATCTTTTGTAATTGTATAGTAGTAGTAAGTATCATGATTATAGCTAAATTTACCATAATCATCTTTAATATAGGATAATAATTCGCCTGTATCATCAATATTAATAACTTGTTTAATATTTTCACTGGTTGCGACATCTTCATCGACAATATAAATATAGGCGACTTCTGTATTTAATAAAGATTTGTCGATGCGATTGTTACCAACAAATTTTAAAGGTTCACTTAAATAAGTATAGATATTTTTTTCAGCAACTGGAATTAACATTTTGGGAAGAATAACACCTAAAGAAATAAATAAAATTACAAAGGCCAACCCTATTAGGGCAATTAGTTGATGACTTAATTTTGTTTTACGAAATCTCATGATAAACGATACCCATAACCATATACAGCATTCACATTAAGTTTTGGCATCTTTTTTCTAAGTCTACGAACTAAATCATCTACAACTCTATCCGTTCCAAAGTAATCTTTACCCCAGACAGCATCTAATATTTCTTCCCTAGAAAAACATTTATTTCTATTTTCTACAAATAACACTAATAAGTCAAACTCTAAAGTTGTAAGCTTTATTTCTTTATCTTTAAGACCGATAACAATCCGTTTATCCGTATCTATTTGATAACATTCATAAGAAATAAGTTGAGAAGGAGTATCTTTATATACTCGCTTTAATATTTTATCTACACGTAAGACTAATTCCTTACTAGAATATGGTTTTGTAATATAATCATCACTACCTAACTCAAGTCCTAAAATTTTATCTAGATCTTGATCTCTTGCGGAAGTAAATATAACAGGTACATTTTCATCATGCTCCCGGATAGCTTTGATTATATCGTAGCCATTGACATCATCTCCTAACATAATATCCAGTATCCAAAGATCTACCTTATTTCCAATATAGTTGATAGCATCTTGTCCTTTTGTAAAAGTAACAACCTCGTAACCAGAACGTTCTAAATAGGTCTGAATAAGGTTTGATAAGTCAACTTCATCTTCAACAAAACAAATCGTATACATTTCTAACCACCTACCAATAGTATAACACTATTCCCTGAAATCTTCTATAACCTTATGGGCATCCCCTCCTTTAACAAGTAGAATATTGCTTCCATTATAAGCATCATCCTCCTTTCATCTATATAAAACAACAGGTATTAAACATAAATATATATTTTCTTTTTTATAACTATCTATCTTCCTCCTTTCGACAATATAACTATATCGCATAAATGTGTAAGAATTATTAAAAAATTATGGGAAATTATGGGAATTTAATTTCCAGTGAAGAATTACTAGTATCATTCCTCCTTTCTTGCTACCAGTATAGAAAATAAATATGGAATTCATATGATAGAAAAATGGGAAATTATGAGCAAAAAAAAGAAAAGATTACTCTTTTCAAAAAATCCAATTCATATCTTTATCTAATCCAACTTTTCTAATTTATTAACAGCATCCCAAATATCTTCAACTGCAACTAATTGAATATCTAGATTATCTTCTTTCTTCAACTTCTTACAATCCTCATAATTTTCTCCAGCAGGAACCAAGAAAACATCTGCACCACCACTAACAGCTCCTAACAATTTATATTGTACTTCTCCAATCTGACCAATAGAACCATCTGCTTCAATTGTACCAGTACCAGCAATTTTTTTACCCTTAGTTAAATCTTCTTCAACTAATTGATCATAAATAGATAACGTGGTAATCATTCCAGCAGAAGGACCAGATTCATTAGCATCAAATTGAAATTTCACTTCGGGATCAACATCATAACTACTAACAGACTGTAACGCAACACCTAAAATTTTTCTACCTTCTTCTTCATATAAAGAACAAACTAATTCTACCTCTTTACCATCTCTACGTACCAAAACAGAAACTTTATCCTTATCTACATTTTGAATTGCCTCTTGAAACTCTACGAGACTAGAATAACCGACACCATCAACTTCTAATAATTCATCCCCTACTTCTAAAAGATTATCATATTCTGAAAATGTAGCAATCACATAAACATCAACATTTGTAACTTCACATGGCATATCCGCCAACTGATAAGCATAATAAATGGCATTACTATTAGAAGATAACAAATCTAGTTCACTTCGAAACTCAATATCAGAATAATCCTCATTAACCGTATACTTATAATCATCCATGCTAACTCTCTTCCATTCGGGCATTACATAACTAAGTAAATAACTAAGTGTAGTACCTTTAAGTTCAGAAACATAAGACAAATTAAAACTACCCTCACTAGAATATCCATCTTCAACCAAAACTCTATCCCCTATATCATCAATTCCACCACCTATAACAATATAATAATTAACTGGCCAAATGCAAATGATACAAAAAACAATCAAAAATAAAATAAATTTATATTCTTCTTTAATAAAAGTTTTACCTTTTTCATAAAATTTCTTAAGCATGTAACTACCTCCATGATATACATTATAACAAAGAAATGAGGAAATATGAAAAAATTAAAAAAAACTAACATCATTCTATTCATATTAATATGTCTAACTTTTTTATGTCTTTTAAACTCTACTATGGTAACCAAACAAATTCTTGCCTATTCCAAATTATTTCTAGAAAAACTATTTCCTTCTAGCTTTTTATTTTTTACCCTCTCATCCCTTTTAATAGACTATAATATTATCCAAGTATTAACAAAACTTTTAAAGAGAAACGGAGCTAATCTATATGTAGTATCAATGAGTCTAATTAGTGGATTTCCTAGTGGTAGTAAGTATACCAAAGAATTACTAGACAAAAACTTAATCACAGAAGAAGATGCTAATTACTTAATTAAATATACACATTTCCCAAATCCCATTTTCGTATTAGGACCAGTATCTTTATTATTTCCATCTAAAACATATGCCTATAAAATACTCCTATGTCTAATAATAGCAAACTTAGTGATTGCCATTATAAGTAGACCGAAAGAAAAAACTGCTCTTCCTATAAAAACAGAAAAAACACCATCTTTTGCAATAGCCCTCCCCAAAGCAATTACTTCCTCTTTAAAAACAATTATGTTAATCTATGGGACCTCGGTATTTTTCTTTCTAATCGCAACCATCATAAATCATTATTATAAATTTCCTGTATTGGAATACATTATTATAAATGGTTTTTTTGATTTAACAAATGGTATTTTTCTAACCAGTTTAATTACAAATCCTATCATAAAAGGAATAATTATTATTTGTTTTATCTCCTTTGGAGGAATTTCTGTTCATATGCAAACCAAAAGCATCATTACAAATACAAAAATAAAATATCGTAATTTTCTCTTAGGAAGAATTTATCAAATAATAATTGCCACAACCTTATTTCTATGGATAGTTAATTGGTGAGACAATATCAATAGAATATCTAGAACCAAGATCAGGATGAGTAAAAGTAATACGAAGAGAAAATATCTGATTAGCAGTAGAAATATTAACCTCGTTAATACGCAAAGCATAAATACGGTGCGTTCCAGTATCTCCTGTACCATAATTCTCAATATCTTCATGTCCCAAATCAGGAAGAGGATAATCAACCAAATTTCCAGGAGGGCCATAACTAATCATAAAGTCATCACTTTGGTCATAACTAATCCCTCTCTGGCCACATAACTGCTCTGCTTCCTCTAAATCCAACGCATTACAGCCAAAAACTTGCTTTACATCTAAAATTCTCGTACTACCATCACGTAAAGTAAAAGTCACTCTATAACCAATGTTTCCCTCCATCGCTGATGTAGAAACACCTAAGATTCCAGTTTTAATTAAATCATCTTGAATATCCTTTGTAAGCAAATTTTTATATGTTGATAAACTTAATTTAGAAGAAGAAATCGTCTCTTTTTCTTTTAAACCTACAATCCCATCATACAAGGAAACAACAATAATCGCAATAATCACAAAAGTAACCAAAATTTCAATAGCAGTCATTCCTTTATTATTTAATTTACGAATCATTTTACCACCTCCATTGTAGAATAGGTGTAGTAAGTATCATCATCTTCCATACTATCTCCTGTTCTTTCAAATTCAACTAAAATACGATATCTAGCTGCATTTAAAGAAGCTGTAGTATAATTTGGTAAATATTCAATATATGAAACAAAAGACTCTCCTAAAGATGTTGCTAAAGTAGAAGAATTAACACTCTTCAGATTAGTTAATTCGTATTCAGTAAGAAGTGCTTGCTTCACGTGCAACCTCCCCCACATTGCCTCACAAAAGCTACGATCATCACTATCAGAAAGATTACTACAAGAAAAAACGGAATACTTTTGACTTGCCAAATCAGAAGAAACACGACTCATATCATAACTTGCTCTTTGCGCAAATACTTTAATCCAGTAAGCACCATACTTACTATCAATATCATCATAAAATTCTCTTCTTTCATATTCTCCAACCAAGGGATAAAAATTAATATAAATAACTGAAAAAACTGCTGCAACAAACACTGTAACTACAAGTGTTTCAACTAATACAAACCCTTTATTATTTTTTTTCATGTTTTCCCATCTACTTTCTTGCTATTATACTAAAAATATTATATAATAAAATAAGATAAAATACCATAGTAAAACAAAAGGGGTTGACACTATGATTAAGTTTGATTTTAACAGAACACCAATCACACAAATTGCAGACTACATTATCATATCCGCTGCAAAATCTAATGCATCGGATATTCATTTTGATCCCAGAGAAGATGGAATGATGGTAAGAATTCGTGTAGATGGAGACCTACAAAATTTTACATTTATACCCAAAGCTTATGAAAGAAATTTGACAACCAGACTAAAACTACTTGCAAATATGAACATCACAGAATCAAGACTGCCTCAAGACGGTGCAATCAAAGGAAATTTTGGTGGAATGTATTTAGATATGCGTGTATCTTGCCTTCCCCTTAACGAAGGAGAAAAAATAGTAATTCGTATCCTAGACTACACAAGAAGTTTACAAGGACTAGAATCACTAGGATTTAATGAATCAAATCTAGAACGACTAAAACGTATGATTAAAGTTCCAAATGGAATTATCTTAATTACAGGAGCAACAGGTTCAGGTAAATCAACAACGGTCTACTCTATTCTAGAAACATTAAATAAAGAAGAAACAAATATTATTACCGTAGAAGACCCTATTGAAATGAATATTGAAGGTCTAAATCAAGTACAAGTAAATGCAGAAATTGGAATGACTTTTGCAGCTGCACTTCGTTCCATCTTGCGTCAAGATCCAAATATTATTTTAATTGGAGAAATTCGTGATAGCGAAACAGCACAAATTGCCGTTCGTGCCGCAATCACAGGACACCTAGTTTTATCAACCATCCATACAAATAATGCTTTATCTACTGTAGAACGTCTACTAGACATGAATGTAGAAAGATATTTATTATCAACTGCCTTAACAGGAATTATTTCACAAAGACTTGCAAAAAGAGTTTGTAAAAAATGTAGAATAGAACGCGAAACAACAGATTTTGAAAAAGATGTATTCAAAAAATATCTACATAAAGATGTAGATAAAATCTGGGATGTTAACAAAAATGGTTGTGAAGTTTGTAGAAAAGGATATAAAGGTCGTATCGCAATACAAGAAGTACTGGAGTTAGATGATGAAATGCGAAATGCCTTAAATAACGAAAATTTAAGTAAAGACGAATTATCAAAATTAGTATATAGCGACAAAGTAATTACAATGTTACAAGATGCTTTAGGAAAAGTATTAGATGGTACTACTAGTTTTGAAGAAGTCCTACGTGTAATTGAAATAGAAGATGCTGAAGATTTCTTTGAAAGACACGTAGCAGAAAAAATAAAAGGAAAGGAAAAAGCAAAAGAAGAAGTGCAAATTAAAAAGGAAGAAAATCAACCAGCACCTACTCTACCAAATAATTTAGAAGTAGTATCACTAAATACAAATACCGTAAATAATAAAACAGTAACACCAAGAACAATTCCTACTACTCTAAATACAACGCCTACCATCGTAAAAGCAACTGCACCAAATACACCAATTAACACATTAGAAAAAATAAATGCTAAAGAACTGCAAAAAAATCAAACAGATTTAACACAACAACAGATACAAACAGCTCAGGTATTACCAAATCCTCAACCGATAATACCAGTTGTATCAGTTCCAAAACAACAACCAACACCCCCACAAAATCAAACGGTACAACAATATCAACCAAATCAACCAAATCAACCACTACAATACACTCAGCAACAACAAGTAAGACAAGTAGTACCTATACAATTACCAAATCAAATACAAAATAAAAAGTCGATTGGATGATAAAAACTCATCCAAATATCGACTTTTTATATTTTGCAAAAAATATCAATTTTAAATTAATAATTTATATAAACAAATAAATTTTTATAAAAAAAACATAACTTTCTATCTACAATAGATAAAAACTTATGTATTTAGTTTTTAATAATTTACTTGAACTACAGTCCAATCTGTAATCAAATATTTACTTGTATCTTTATTATAAGTAACTGTTAAAGTAATCGTAGACATTTTAAATTCACTTATCATATTATATACTTCTAATTGTACTTTAGAAATACCATCAGCAGAACTTAATACTTTAGCTTTTGAAGTATCGATATAAGGGCCATCACCCACTCCCATATTACACCAATAAACTTGATTATTATACTCAGTAAAATCATTAAAATCAAATCTAGAAATTTGACTACTTAAAACATAGTTAGATAATTGTGTTTTTAAATTATTAATACTTTTTAATCCAGTTACCTCATTAATCATAGCACCTTGGCATTCATTAGTTGGTATTGTTACAGTATCAGAAACATCATTATAAGGAAAAATATGATACCAGCCATATATAACCCCCAAATAGGCACTAGAAAACCATTTCAAATGAGTACCAATTTTCTCCGTTACATTACTAGAAGTAAGTTTGATAGCTTCTTCTTCTTTTTTCTTTTCTACTTCTTCAGTAGCTTTTTTTATTTCTTCTAACTTTACTTCTATTTTTTCTTCTTCCTTTTTAACCTCTTCTTTGACATCATCCGTTGTAATATCTTTAATGGATTGATATTCTTCTACTCCCTCAATCATAGCATCTTTCAATTTACCATCAGATAACTCCGTACTATATTCTATTTCATTAATTTCAATATCGGGTTTAATAAAAATAGAATCCACTTTAGGAAGAGATATTTCCTCACCATCCACTGTCTCAACACGAATTGATTCATCTACATCAAAAGTATAATGATTTTCATCTTTAGCATCATCAGGAAAAACAGCATCTACAACTGGAACATATTCTTCTTTCTCATTTTCTGTCGTATGAACATACCACTGATAATCTTTATTTTCTATATGATATAACAGTTCTACATCAGAAGAAGGCATAGAGATAACATTTTCTACTTTATCTTTATTAATATAGTAAAGATCCGAATAATCCTCTTCTTTTTCTTCATATTGAACAACCATAACAGGATCATCTATATCACTTACTTGAATAAATTCTATAGTAGAACCATTGGGAATATTAGCTTTATTGTCTTCTTCTTTTCTAGACTCCTTAATAAATTCATAATAAATATCTCCCCAGGAACTACCAGTAGATCGACTAGATTGATACCATTGCCATCCTAAAACTCCACCAACTACAACCAAAGCTAAAACAAAAAGAATAATAACAATAATCTTAATAATTTTCTTAGAAGACTTTTTCGAACCATCTTTCTTTTTTTTATTCTTTTTCCTTGATTTCAAAACTTCTTTCTCACCAGAAACTAAATCATCAATCAATTTAGTTCCACAAGCAACACAAAACACACTATCTTCTGCATTCTTTTCTCCGCACTCCGGACAATACATAACACTCACTCCTCAAATAATTAATATCACTTTCATTAAGAAATAACATAACGGTTTTATACCAAATCTATTGACCAAAATAAGAACTAGTCATCTTAGATGCATATTCCGTTGCATCTGATGCTAAATGTAATCCATCCAATTCATTACTACCACGGCGATAATAAGGAATACTCTCAGACCAACTCTCATAATTACCAACATAAATAATCGCAACCATACTATCACCATTATCCATATAAGTACCAGTTAACATAACAGCAGGTTTACCCTCATAAACCGTATCTTTCCACTTTTCATTAACAAGTGCATAATCCATAACTTGTCCAAAAGTAAGATGATCCTCTTCCAAAAATCCATTCTGCATACCTCGAACAAATAAAATATTTTGTGAATATCCTCGATTAAAGAACCAAATTGCAAAAATAACAACTACGAGAAAAGCACCACCAAAAATAGCATACGTTCTTTTCTTATTTTTCCTTAAATTTTCTGGTAATCTTTCGGAGATTTTTTCTTCAAAATGAACCGCTTTCTCCTTAACAGTATCTAACACTTTCCCATCAGCTAATTTATGACCACACTCTGGACAAAATTTACTTTCTTCATCTAACTTTCTTCCACATTCTGGACAATACATAAAACACACTCCCTTTTAATATTAATTAACATTCGTAACATCCTGATAAGAGAAAGGTACTACATTATCATAATAACTATTCTCTTCATCCGCTGTAATATTATGACGATTACCATCACTATCAAAATAGAAATGATTATCATACTCATACTCTCCATCAATAAATGCTCCTCTATCGTGTCCTACACTCTTAGAAAGAACAAGCTTATTACCACTTAATCGATAAAAACCATAACCACCTGTTACCATGGTAGGCCTCGTCTCACTATAAACAATTTCTAAATTTTCTGTATCATAACGAATACCACCATAATTATAAATAATATCAACTAAAACTACCTTATTATTTTGATAAGTATAAATAGCATTCATATCCCATTCTTGATCCCAATCCTGAGCGTTGGCCTTCATAACCAACTCCTCGACTCCATCTTGATTAATATCAAAAATACAATATCCTACATCATAAAGATAATTAGAATCAACTCCACTATCTGTAAAATAACTTTGATAATCCGTAACATAATTTTGATTTAAAAGATATTGTCGATATGCTTTTATAGCACTAGAATTACCATGAATAGATAAACTACCAACAGCATCTATAGAAACAGAAGAACTACTATTAGAATTATTACTTGAAGGAGCACTACTACCTTGTTTTAAAACTGTAATCTCCACCTTAAAGATTTGATTATTCCACTCATATACCGCATAAATCTTAGTATCCTCATTTTTTCCTAAAGAAAGATAATTACCACTTCTTGTAATATTTTCACCATCAGCATTTTGAAAAGTAATATCATCATTACTACACTCTTCACTCCTAGAACTACCAGTATCTAGATTTGTAATATTTCTTGTAATATCAGGAGCAACAACTCGATTACTAGAATCAAGTACTAAAACAGGAACAGAAGAAGAAATACTAGTAACTACTTCACTACTTCCATATGTAAAAACTGGATACTTAATCTCATCTAAATCTGCTTCCAAAGATGCCTTAAAAAACAATACATTAAGATTTGCTTTTACTTTAAGTTTTAAATACAATCCTTCCTCAATCTTAGCAATTAAACCACCATGCAAATCATTATTTCCTGTTTCATAATTGATTTTTAATGTTGCAAAAGCTGTCTGATAAGCACCAAACTCTACTCCCATGGAAGCACTAGCAATATCCTTATTAATAATACTGACACCAACATCTAAACCTACACCAACATGTACCTCTTCTTTACCAGTAATCGAAAAATCAACCGAAAAATTATCTTGACTAACATTTTGATAAGCTCTTGTTTCATCAGGGCCAATGATAAAACCAACATGCTGAACATTTTCTGATTTTAATTCTAAATCAACATTAACTACAACTGAAAGTTGACATTGAAAATAAACATCAATAAATACATGAACTCCCGGAATAGGAGTTGGTAACTCTACTGCTCCAATATCAACCGAATTAGATGAAACATCTGGTACTTCTTTCTGTAACTTTTTAACAATTTCTTCAATAGATTTACTATATTCTTTATCACTAATATTTTCAATACCCTTTAAATATTCATTACCGCTTTCCAATTTAAATTTAATAGAAGAAGATGTAATAGTTGCTAAATCAAAGTTAATAGAACTATCTTTTTCTATTTTTGTAGAGTACTGTGCACCAATGGAATAAGAAAATGTAATGCTAAAATCATGATCTTTCAAAGCATCAATGCCCATTTTCTTTTTTCCATTTGCTTTTAGAACAAATTTAACATCAATCGTAATTTTATTGCCATCTGTTTTAAGAGAAACACTTGGTTCTTTATTACTATCTTTACTATCAGCATAAACATCCATAACCAAGTATTGATAAATTGGAGATGACATTGCAATACGAGAAATTTCATCTTCTAAATCTGAATTAATTACCATATTATCGAAAGAAACTACATCTTCAACATACATATCAAGTTCATCATAGATATCTGCAACTTCTGGCTTACTAACATGAATAATCCCATCAGAAACAGAATCCACTTGATAAGCATCCTGAATTGTCTCATCATCCCGCACCAATATAATCTGTCCTGGATCTACATCACCACGCTGTAATGTTATTTGATTTTCATCTTCCACATGAATATTACTAGAAGGAATCTGTACTACATCATCTGAAAAATCATAAACAGCATGCTCTTCTTCTTCAATCTTAAACTCAACCCTTTTCGCATCTTTTAAAACATCATCCGAAAAAGCGCCATCTTCTAATTCCAAAGAATAAGTTTCTCCTTGTGTATATAAACTTCGCGATACAATATAATTTTTCCCATTCTTTTTTATAATTCTACTAGGAACCTCTTTACCATTCTTATCTTCTAATCGATAAGAAACAGCTGCTGAATCAACCGCAAATTTAATATCTTCTTTTGCTTTAGATATATAATAAGTTCCATCATCAAACATCCCAACAGTCAATATCTCTGTTGCAACACCATGAAAAGGATCTTTACTCTGTAAATAGAAAACCATCAAGAAAAAAGATCCAGCTACTAAAAGACACGCTAAAACAACCAAAAGGAAAATTTTTATAAATTTACGTCTACCTTTTGATGGACCTTTCTTTTTTTCACTCATCTTACCCATAATCTCTCACCACTTAACCGCAAAAATCAATAACTACTCTCTATAATATAAGATATACAATCACTCATCACAAATTTCTAAATAATCTAATATTTCTTGATTAATATCTTCTACATCACGAATTTTCCCGTCACGAACACACTCGATTCTTTTCCAATTATAAAGTTCCGAAAGTTCAATATAACTTTCTTCTGCATTTTTCAAATGTTCCGAAGATTTTTCATGTTCATCCAAAACTTCTCTATTTTTCTTTAATTCTAAAGAATACTGATAAGGCATATGTAAAAAAATAGTTTGATCCGGTTTTGGTAATTGCAATAACCAATACTCTAACTTATCAATCCATTGATACATCAAAAATCTTTCTTCCCTATCATGAATCTTACTACCTTGATGAGCTAAATTAGAAGTCGTATAACGATCTAAAATAACATAATACCCCTCATTCAAATAAGGAAGAATACGATTCATATTATACTTTCTATCAGCTGCATAATATAAACAAGCAATATGAGGATCTACTTTATCTGCTCCCTCTGGGAAAAATCCTGGCGAAATTAAAGGATTACCAAGATAAGGACCACCAACAATCTTTCCTGTAGGAGTATCATACATTGGGAACCCAAAACGAATACATTTTTTCCCTTTTTCTTTTAATTTCTCCTCTAGTAAAGTAGACTGCGTTTGTTTTCCAGAACAATCTGTTCCTTCTATCACAATAATTTTTCCACACATATTATCCCTCTTTTCTACAATCTCTTATATCATAACAAAAAATAGTCAAACTATCAAGGTAGAATACCTAACAAGATAAATATATTATACATTTGTTCGTAAGTCAACATTTTTTAATATACTCCTAAAAAAACAAAAACCAGTGCCACTAAGCACTGATATGATCATTTTCATCAAAAGGAACTAGTAGAAATTTACGACTTGCCAAATAATCACACATATGAACAAAATTTTGATATTTACTCTTAGGAGCTTCTAATACCTCTTCACCCTGATAATCTTTTGTCCATGGTCCCATATGTGTACGAATAACAGAGCAAAGAAGTTCTATTTCCTCATCACTCATCAATAAATCCGCTTTATGTTCCATAATATAATTAGCCATTAAAATTGGATGATCAAAGCGAACATACTGTTCCTTAGGAATACCATGTTTAATACCATCATGAAGTAAAAGTCCCATTAACATAATATCCTTTTCTATACTAGTATACTTATTACCAATAGATGGATCCATTAACAATTCATACCCAATTCGAACAGCAGCTTTTGTATGACGAAGAAGTCCACCTTTTCCAAGAGAATAACTAGGATGATATTTTCCAGTAGAAGATGCAGGAACTTCAAAAAAATAATCAGGTAATAATTCTATCATAGTACGACAATCTTCCTGTATCGTCTCATCTTTAATATATCCTAATTCAATCTCAAACTGCTCTATCTTATTCATAACTACATACCTCCAACAATCTAACAATAATTTCATTACTAAGATACCAAAATTTATTTGGAATAAAGATAAAATCATCACACTCTCTCAAATATCCCAAGGTCACTAATTCAGAATAATCATAAACATCAAGAAGCCTTTTACCATATATCTGATAAAACTTAGTCTTAGAAATTCCCCATTTTGTTCTTAAATTTAAAATAACTTCATATTCCATTTTATCACAAGAAGATAATTTTTCTTCCTCATAACGATAATTTTTCTGTAAATAATGTGTAATACTACGAGTATTCGAATAACGAACATTACCAATATAACCACTCGCCCCAAGACCAAATCCATAATACTCTTTATTTTGCCAATAACACAAATTATGTTTAGAAAAAGAATCATCTCTAGCAAAATTACTAATTTCGTAATGACAAAAATCGGATAACATTGAGCATATAAGTTCATACATCTTAGCATCCAACTCCTCTGGAATAGACTTTACTCCAGTTAAATAAAGCTTGGTATGCTCTTCTAAAATTAAAGAATAAGTAGAAACATGGCAAACATCTAAAGATAAAATAAATCGAATATCTTCTTCTACTTCTTGCAAAGTCTCATCAGGAAAAGCATACATTAAATCAACGTTGATATTAGTAATTCCTACACTTTTACAATAAGAGATAATATGTCTAACATAATCTAAATCCAAAGTACGTCCCATTTTTTCTAATATCCACGGATGAGTAGTTTCTAATCCAAAACTAATACGATTAACACCAGACTTTTTAAATAAATCTATCTTTTCTTCGGTAATACTATCAAAATTTACTTCAATCGTAAATTCACAAGAAGAAGACTTTTTTAAAACAGATAAAATAGAAAACATTTTTTCTAACTCACTAATGGATAAACTACTAGGTGTACCACCACCTATATAAAGTGTATCTAGCTCTTCTCCGTGATAATATTGTTCTATCTCACTCTTTAAAGCCTCTAAATAAAAAGAAACATATCCTGTATCATAAAACAATTTACAAAAATCACAATAACTACAAATTCTTTTACAAAATGGAATATGAATATAACAACTTCTTATATTCATACACGAATCCTCTTCTTTAAAACCATTCTTCTCTTACCACCATATAAAGAAACTTCCATTACTTCTTGATATCCCAATGTTAAACAATTATCTAAACTATAAATATTATCAGGATGTACAGTAGTATAAAGAATTTCTACAGATGTATCAGAAAGAAACTTCTCTTCTAAACAACGCATAATTTTTCTTTGCAATCCATACCCTCTATAACCAGGTAAGACTAAAATATTATCAATCTCACCACATAAAGAAATATTATCATTTAAATGCAGTAAGAAAGCAGGACTAGTTCCAGAATCTAATTTAACTTCTGCCATACCAAACCCTACTATTTGATTATTACAAACAACTTTCACAACAAATCCCGCTTCCTCTATCAAATAATTTAAAAACTCTCTATTCACACAATCATTAGAGTACCAATCACTATCAACAATTTCCTTACAAGTTAATCTGTCAATCGCAATAATCTCAGATATATCATCACGACTAGCTAGCACTATCTTAAATTCCATCCTACTTCACCACTCAACGAACTATTTATTTTTTCCTACAACCTTACTCAATTTGGAAATAGCACTATTTTCAAGTTTAGCAACAGTAGTTCTAGAAATATTACATACCTTACCAACCATTTCAAGGGAACAGTCCGGATTTTTAAACCTTTCCATAAAAACAATTTTTTCTTCCTCTGTAAGTTCAAAATCTGATGGTAAACTTTCTAAATTAATACCTTTCTCTAAAAGTTTTCTACAAAAAGAAGTACGATTATAATTAAGACTCTCTTCAATCTCTCTTGATTTTTCCTCACCCATAACAGATGAAACTCTAGAATCTAACAAACAATCATAAACATAATCCCGAGTATAACCAAAGAGTTCAGAAAAAACAGAAGATACTTCATCTAAGGTAAGAGATTTATTATTTAAATAATATGTGCAAATTCTCTTAATATCTTCCCTTTTCTTAGCTTCTTTATCAATAGAAGTAACAGTAGATACACTCCCTACAAAGTGTCCATGTTCATCTTTAATAAAATCATTATTTTTAAAAGATTGAACACCTCCTTGATATTGCCCCTTCTTTCGATTTTCTGCAAGTTGAGCATTAATAGTCTTTCCATCAGCAAGTAAAACATTTCCATGTTTTTTCAAATATCTTTGTACAGATGATTTAGGAATACCAGTTTGCACTGATATCTCACTAATATAAGCATCCGGATGATTAACAAAGTACGAAACAACAATTTTTTCTTTTTTATTCACTATATCAGTCATAATATCTCTCCTATTCTTTAGTAGCTAAAATAGATAAAAATGCTTCCTGTGGTACCTCGACACTACCAATCTTTTTCATTCGCTTTTTACCCTCTTTTTGTTTTTCTAAAAGCTTTTTCTTACGAGTAACATCCCCACCATAACATTTTGCCAAAACATTTTTACGTAATGCTTTAATATCAGTACGAGCAATTACATGAGTACCAATTGCTGCTTGAATTGGTACTTCAAACATCTGTCTTGGAATAATTTCTTTCAACTTTTCGACTACAACCTTACCACGATTATAAGCAAAATCCTTATGAACAATAACAGACAAAGCATCAACAACTTCTCCATTAAGTAAAATATCCATCTTAACTAAATTGCTTTCTCTATACCCAATAACTTCATAATCAAAAGAAGCATATCCTTTTGTATAAGACTTTAACTTATCAAAAAAATCATAAACAATCTCAGACAAAGGAAGTTCATAATGAATCATAACACGTTTTTGATCCAGATATTCCATATTAATAAAGGTTCCCCTTTTATCTTGGCAAAGTTCCATAATAGATCCAATATAATCACTTGGTGAAAAAATACTTGTCTTAACATAAGGTTCCAAAGTTTTTGAAACCAACTCCCTTTTTGGCATTTTTACAGGTGAGTCTACCATAATCTTTGATCCATCTGTTAAAATAACTTCATAAACAACGGAAGGAGAAGTTGCGATTAAATCAATTCCGAACTCTCTTTCAATTCTCTCCTCAATAATTTCCATATGTAAAAGTCCTAAAAAACCACAACGGAACCCAAAACCAAGTGCCTTTGAAGTCTCGGGTTCAAATACCAAAGAAGCATCATTCAATTTTAATTTTTCTAAAGCCTCTCTTAAATCCTCAAACTTATTTGCATCAATTGGATAAAATCCACAATAAACCATCGGTTTCATTGGTTTATATCCAGGAAGTGGATATGAAGCTGGATTCATATCTAAAGTGATTGTATCTCCCACCAAAACATCTTGAATACTTTTAATAGAAGCATATAAATATCCAACCTCTCCTGCTTTCAAAATAGAAATACTCTTCTCCTTTGGTGTATTAATAGAAAGACCTACAACTTCATAAGTAGCACCAGTTTCCATCATCCGGATAACATCTCCTACCCTAACTTCTCCATTCATAACTCTAATACTAATAATAACACCGCGATAAGCATCAAACAAACTATCAAAAATCAAAGCTTGTAAGGGAGCAGATAAATTCCCTTTAGGAGATGGAATACGTTCAATAATAGCACGGAGTAAAGAAGAAACTCCTTCTCCAGTTTTTGCACTAGTAAAAATAATTTCATCACGAGAAAATCCTATATTTTCTAACTCCTCTTCAACTTTAGGTAAGTCTGCACTAGGTAAATCAATCTTATTAACAACAGGAACAACCGTTAAATTATTATCCAGTGCTAAATATAAATTTGCCAAAGTCTGAGCCTCTACTCCCTGAGTAGCATCAACAACCAATAATGCTCCCTCACATGCCGCTAAACTGCGTGATACTTCATATGAAAAATCTACATGTCCAGGAGTATCAATCAAATGAAAATAATACTCTTCCCTCTGATATTGATAAGTAAGTTGGACTGCATTCAACTTAATCGTAATACCGCGTTCTCTTTCAATATCCATAGAATCTAACATCTGACTTTTTAACTCTCTTTTTTCTATAGCACCCGTTTGCTCCAAAATACGATCAGCAAGTGTACTCTTACCATGATCAATGTGCGCTATAATACAAAAATTTCTGATATTTTCTTGCTTCATCCACTTACCTCCGTTCAATCCACTTAATTATATCAAACATCTTGCTATTTTTCCACTCAAAAAGTCTCATCATTTAAGACAAGACTTATATACTACCTATAACTGCAGTACCATTACTTCCTAATTTATCTTGTATCCAACTTCTCGCCACTTCATCCTTAACTATAACAGTTAAACCAGATGTAAAAGAAAACATAGAACCATAACTAGTAGCATTAAATACAGCATTACGCATATCTATAGTCTTTAAACTGGAACATCTACTAAACATATACTGCATATCTACTACACTTGAAGTATCAAAACCACCTAAATTTAAATCAATTAACGAAGTACAATTTTGAAACATAAAAGCCATAGATTCTACTTTGTCAGTATTAAAATTGGAAACATCTAAATCTGTTAAACTATTACAGCGTTCAAACATAGAGGACATATCCGTTACATTAGAAGTATCAAAACCATCTAAATTTAAACTTGTTAAACTATTACAATTATAAAACATAGCACTCATACTTACTACATTTGAAGTATTAAACATATCTAATTCAAGACTGTTTAACTTATTGATATCAGCAAACATATAATTCATATTAGTGACATTTGAGGTATCAAAACCCTCCAGATTCAATACAGACAAATTATTACAACCTCGAAACATGGCACGCATATTAATTACATAACTAGTATCTAAATAGGTTAAATCAATAATTTGTATGTTGGAAAAATTTAAAAACAACTGATTACAATCCTGATTGGCAATGATTCCTCCTCTTCCTCCTATTGTTACCTTATATCCTCCACTTCCATCATCTTCGATATAAGCTATGACACTTTGATCTTGTGCAACTGATGCATCCCACCATTCTATCACATTATCTGGAATATCGGTGTTATCTTTTGTTGTAATACTAGTAACCATAGTCTTATCTAAAGTAGATGGCCACCAACTACTTCCCTTCATAAT
>CALVTC010000021.1 GCA_944359885.1 uncultured Bacilli bacterium
TTATTATATGTTGATCAAGTTTATTATAACATTAAGGTCTTTCTTTTTTTGTTTGCCCCAAATAATTTTACACTATCAGGGCAATGTTAAAGTTGCTTTTTTTGTAATTTTATGATATAATATCGACACCAATGGAATAAGAGGGGGAAATTCCTATGGAAGAGAAAAAAGAATTGTTAACAAATATAAAATACACTTATCAATTACTTTTTCATCCAGATAAAATTAAAATAAAAGAAAGTTTATCAGAAAAACAAAAGGAACAAGCAAGAAAAGATATTTATAAAGATAAATTAAAACTTCATGAAAAGTTAGGGGCAAAGCAATTTCAAAAATTATTAATAAAACTAGATAAATACAAATTTAAATTTCTAAAAAAAGTAATAAAAGAAGAAAGAGTTTTAAAATATAGTGACCAATATACAGATAAAGAAACAAGCAAACAATTAAAGAAAGCAAAAACACAAACAGAAAAGCAAATGATTAAAGAGATTGCTAGAAGAAAAAAAGTTTTAACAAGATGTCAATTAAAAGAAGAAAAGAGTATTAACTATTTTGTCAATGTAGATAGACGAAGTGAACTTTTTCCTTTTTACTTAGAATATAATAAAAAGATTCATAAAAGATGTTTAAAAACAAATGGTATTCTTTTAGCAAGTAGTATAATAATGGGAATCAGTGGTATAGCAATATTACCAATAATACTAGGAGGATATCAAGTATTAGCAGGAATAAAAAATATACAATGTATTAATATTCAAGAATATAATCTAGCAAGAATAAAAGTCATGCAAGATATAATAATAAAACGTAATATGCGATCTATGAAAAAGAAAAAAGAAGAAAACAAAGAACTAATAACAGAAATTAAGCCAATAAAAGAAAAAGGAAAAGATATATATCAAGGAAATGATATAGTTGACCTTATTAATACAAAAGAAGGTTTGCTACAGCTTAGACAAAACCTATTAGCATTAAAGAAAACAACACATTTTCAAGAGGAAAACAACACCTCAAAAGAACTAGAAGAAATGTTAATACCAAAAGTAGAGGAAAGAATAAAACCTGTAATAGCAGTAAAAAAATAAGGAGGAATAATTATGGGAACTTTTGATTTTTCAACAACCCTATTAACAAACAATTCAATTCAAGGAGTAACAACTACGGCGACATCTGCAACTGCAGGAATAGCATATACTTTAGATAAAGATGATAATCATAATACATATTTTAACTTTAAAAGGGCAACATCAACATTGACGACAACAACTACAACAACAGCAGGATTAAACAGTTATTCTAAAACAGGATTACCAGATTCGTATACAGCAGTAGCAAATCAAATGAACTGGACAATCGAAGATACACGTTCTGTAAATGATATCAGAGATATTGAAGAATGGTTTATATCCCTTCCAGAAGATCAACAAGAAAAACTACTACTCAAGATAGATGAGAAATTAAATAATATGGAAGAAAATCAAAAAGACGAAATAGTAGAAACAAAGTCTTATACAAAACATATGTAATTAGATGAAAAAAGTATTGATTTTTAATACTTTTTTTAGTATAATCATTACTGGTACATTCGAAATATCCCCACATTGATTAGGTCCTGGGAAAACCTAATTAAAGGTAAAGGAGAGAAAATATGAAGAGCTATATGCAAAAGAAAGAAACAGTAGAACGTAAATGGTACGTAATCGATGCTGAAGGTAAATCTTTAGGTCGCGTAGCAGCTTTAGCTGCAACTTACTTACGTGGAAAGCACAAACCAACTTATACACCACATATTGATTGTGGAGATAACATTATTATCATTAACGCAGAGAAAGTAAATTTAACAGGAAACAAATTAAATGACAAAATGTATTATAACCATTCACAATATGTAGGTGGATTAAGAGAAAGAACAGCAAAAGAAATGATTGAAAGATATCCAGTAGAAATGATAGAAAGAGCTGTAAAAGGAATGCTACCACATAACAGATTAGGTAGACAAATGTATAAAAAATTATTTGTATATGCAGGAAGCGAGCACAAACATGAGGCACAAAAGCCAGAAGTGCTTGAAATGAAATAGGAGGTTTAAGTTATGGCAAAAGAAAAGAAAAATAAATATTATGGAACTGGTCATAGAAAGACTAGTATTGCTAAAGTTACTTTAACTCCAGGAACTGGAAAAATCACTGTTAATGGTAGAGATGTAAATGAATACTTTCCATCAAAATTATGTGTAATGGATTTAAGTCAACCATTAGAAATGACAAATACAAAGGATATGTTTGATGTGGATGCTCAAGTAAAGGGTGGTGGATACACTGGACAAACAGGTGCCATCCGTCATGGTATTACAAAAGCATTACTAGAATATGATTCAACAACTCCAGCTGATTCTGAAAATAGTTTTAGAAAAGTTTTAAAAGCTGCTGGATTTATTACAAGAGATCCTCGTAAGAAAGAACGTAAGAAACCAGGATTAAAGAAAGCACGTCGTGCTCCACAATTCTCAAAACGTTAATTTATACTGTTTCAAAAGCACCATTGGTGCTTTTTGTTTTATTTATAAGAAATTTGCTTCTTAAAATGCAAATTTGAAAACTTGATACAAAATAGTTGACACACGAACAAATGTATTATATAGTGTTCTCGTCAGGAGGTAATATTATGTATAGAGCTTATCGTTTTCGTTTGCATCCTACAACTAATCAAGTAGAACTAATTCACAAAACATCTGGTTACACATAGAATAATTTTATCTAAGTCACAAGGAATGCAGTGCCTGTGGATATAAGAATTGGGAGGTAAAAGACTGAAGTGTTAGAATGTGGCTGTGTTCAGAATGTGGAAGTTATCATGGTAAGTATTATAATGCCAGTTATAATATTATGTTTGAAGTATTAAAGAAGTATGTGCTGGAATTAAAATAGAAAAAGAAGAAACAAAAAAACTACGGTAGCGACTATCGGATGTTAAGCCTGCGGAGAAGTAGGGATACCTAGTCTGTGAAGCAGGAAACTTGGAAGATGACGACCAAGGCGAATTAAGTTTATTTAATTCTTTTGTTCTAAAAAGTAATACATTTTTGCCCAGACTAAAATAAGTAAAAAACATATAATATTTTGAAAGGAAAATATTAAAATATGTTAAATCTAGAATACCTACAACAACTATTAGTAATTGCCATTGCCTTAAGTGCCATTACGTGTGCCCTAGTTCAAAAAACTAAAAGTTGTTTTAAAACAAGTAAATATCTATGTCTATATTCATTCTTCATAAATATGTTAATCGGAGTAATCTTCTGCTACACATTTACAAATATTGCACTACCTACTAGTCTGTGGATAGGATTTTTTTCCTTTATAGGAGCAGATACAATATATAAATCATTAGAAGGAAAACTCGCATCACACACAGACTTAATCAATAAAACAACTATCACTATCCCAAAAGAAAATATTATTAATGAGGAGGAAGATAGTTAATGGAAAGGCCAATTTATCCATTAAAGAATATGAGAATTACTCAAGGTTATCAAGAAGGAACACATATGGATAGTTATGCTATTGATGATGCAGGTCTAGATACAGGAATAGAAAACGTATATGCACCATTTACCGGAACAATAAAAAAAATCTATACAAAAGATGCCAATGAAATATGGTTAGAAAGTGATAGTCCCGTAGAGTATCCAGATGGAACCATTGATTATATGACTATGTTATTAGCGCACGATAATGATATTTCAGACCTTTATGTGGGCAAAAAAATAAATCAAAAAGAAGTTTTTTATCAAGAAGGAACAGCAGGCAATGCGACTGGTAACCATTGTCATTTGGAATGTGGTAGAGGAAAGTTTGTAGAACCAGGATGGTTACCAAATCAAGCAGGATATTATGGAATCATAAATGGGAAAAAGCCAGAGGACTGTCTATGGTTAGAAAGTGATACGAATATCATAGATAACCATAGTTATAACTTCAAAACCATTCCTACATCTACAGAAGAAGAGATTGAACAACTAGAACCAGAAGAACCACCTACTAATACTACAGACCCAGACGAAGAAAATATAGAAGATAAACCAGAAGAATCACCAAGACTAATATATACTTGTAAGAAGGCCGGTCTATATGGAATTTACTTAAAAGAAAATGAGCAAGTCTTTTTAAAATAAAACTATTTCTGATACCACAGAAATAGTTTTTTTATCCTAATGCAACATCTAAAATCATCATGATTGAAAAACCAATCAATGTAAATAAGGCCATTAAATCCTTCTTTTTATTTGATTGACTTTCAGGTATTAATTCTTCTACTACAACATATATCATAGCTCCAGCAGCAAACGCCAATAAGAACGGAAGAAGCGTTTGTATCTTTAAGACCAAAATAGCACCGACAACAGCTGCAATTGGTTCTACAACACCACTCAACTGTCCAAAGAAAAATGCTTTCCTACGTGACATTCCTTCTCTTCGAAGAGGAAGACTAACTGCACTTCCTTCTGGAAAGTTCTGTAGACCAATACCAAGTGCTAATGTAAGTGCAGAAGCAAGACTAGCACCTTCTAAACTATATGCTAAGGAACCAAAGGCAACCCCAACGACTAATCCCTCTGGAATATTATGAAGCGTGATAGAAAATACTAACATTAAACAACGTTTAAACTTAGAGGATCTAGAAATATTTAGTTTCTTTTTTGATTTTTTTTGCATAAAGTCATAAACTTTATCTCCTACAAATAGTAATAGTCCCCCACTAAAAAATCCTAAAAACACCACTAACCAAGCAATCATTTTCATACTTTCTGCCATATCGATAGCAGGACTCAGTAAAGACCAAAAAGAAGCAGCTATCATAACACCAGCAGAAAACCCAAGTAAAGCATCCATAATTCCTTTTTTTACTTCTTTAAAGAAAAATACAATAGCGGCACCAAGCATCGTTACTCCCCAGGTAAAAAGAGTAGCTAAAAAAGCTTGCGTAATAGGTGAAAGCCCATTAAAAAATTCAAACATCATATCTCACCAATATAATGTATTCTAGAATTATTTCTCTGTCTAGGCATTTTACCTATAATAAAATAAATAAAAAGAAAGACCAAATAACACTATCCTATAAATTTTCTCAATATATATAATCTCAACATCATAAGTATAGCATAACATTTTAATAAAAACTATCAAAACAAAATAAAGTCTATCAATAAATCAAAAAATCATATAATTAATAGGTGATAAAATGATCAAGAAAAAATATAAAACAACTATGTTAATCATCTTTTCTTTACTACTTTTTTCTCTTCAGGTAATATCTGCTCAATCTCTTCCTTTAATGGATACAATTATTATGGTAGATCCTGGTCATGGTGGAAGGGATAGTGGAACTTATTATCAAGATATATTAGAAAAGGATTTAAATTTAGAAATATCTAAGGTCTTAGTAGAAGAATTGACTAAACGAGGTGCTATTGTTTACATGACAAGAAAAAGGGATATCGATTTATCTTCCATTTATGATTCTGCTAAAAAAAGAGGTGATCTTTACAGAAGACTACTATTAATTAAAGAAAAGAAAAGTGATCTTTATATTTCAATTCATATAAATTGGTATCAAGATACCAGTTTAAAAGGTGCAGAAGTACTATATAATACAATCAATCAAAACAATAAAATCCTAGCAAAATCAATTATGAATCAATTTAAAAAAGAATTAAATAGTACACGCAGCATAAAGACAACAGATCTATATATGTATAAAAATACAACTACTCCAGGTGTCTTAATAGAATGTGGATATTTATCCAATCCAACAGAAAGAAACTTACTACAAGATATTAGCTATCAAAAAAAGCTAGCAACAGCAATCACAAATGGAATCATCAATTATATGAAGAAAAAAGACAAAATCAATTATATTATTTCCTAAACAAAACTATATTCTATAAAGTTTTGCCATTAAAAGTAGCAATTAGTATGAACAAAAAAGTTATATATGTGAAATATATAATAAAAAAACAAGATAGGAAATGATATGTTTGATAAGAAAATTGGTGACCCGTAAATTATAATAAATCAAATATACTCTATGAAAAGCTTAAAAAACCATGTCATTCTAAACAAGAAAAGATGGAAATATGTTGTAAAAGCAAAAAAAAAAAGATATAATTAAGCTAGAGTAAAAAGATATGTAAGGTTGGTGATAAAGTGATAGTCAGATTAATCAAAAAGTCAAAAATCTATAACTTTACTTTGCCAACAAAAGTATCCGGTAATTATTGGATAACCGATAATGATTATTTAGGAAACGTTAGAAATTTAATTAATGTAGAAGAATACAAGGGACAATGGAAAATTAAAAGCGATTTTGAAACAAAAATCATGTCTGGAGACAAAGAAATAGAGTCTGCTATATTAAAAAACTACAGTTTATTTTTCCTAAAAATAAATACAGACAACGAATATGTAATTTTATATTGTTCTCCAACAATGGATGAAAATATTAAATGGTTACATCTAAAAAAAGAAGGAGAACTTGTAATAGGAAACGACCCTAAGGCACATATTCATTATAGCTATCCTTTAGTATCTAAGCAACACGCTAGACTTATTTATAATAAAGGTAGATGGATTGTCCAAGATTTAAACAGCAAATATGGAACTTATGCTAATAATGTCGCAATTACAACGAAACAACTAGAATATGGAGACATAATTTTTATCATGGGATTAAAAATTATCGTTATGAAAGATTCCATTTTAGTAAATAATATCGGTAATTTTCTAAAATTTGACATGAATATGTTTGAAATTCAATATCCAATCGTTCAAAACCAACTAGAAGTAGATAATCCTGACGAAGAAGCGATAGAATTTTATAAAGAAGATGATTACTTTTTTAGAGCACCACGTTTTAAAACGATGATTGAACCAGTAAACATCAAAATAGACCCACCTCCAGCTAAACAAGAAGAAGATAAAACGCCTTTAATTTACACAATAGGCCCTATGATGACAATGGCAATGATGTCTGTTGCCATGGGATATTCCGCATTAGCAGGAGTAATTGATGGAACAAGAGACCTTTCAGCAGCACTACCAACATTAATCATGTCTTTTGCTATGCTAATGACCATGTTATTATGGCCACTTTTACAAAAAAGATATCAAAAACGTCAACGAAGAAAAAGAGAAAAACTTCGACAAGAACGCTATACCGAGTATATTCAAGAAAAAAGAAAATTAATTGATACAGAAATGAAGGTACAGCGTCAAATCTTAATAGATAACTATGTCCCATTAAATGTTACAAAAGATGTAATTTATAGTAAAAAAAGAAATCTCTGGGAAAGAGAAATTGATCAAGAAGATTTCCTAGATTTACGATTAGGAATGGGAAATACAGAATTACAAGGAAATCTTAGTTTTCCAGAAGAACACTTTTCACTAGAAGATGATAATCTTTTACAAGAAGTATATAAACTAGGAGCAGAATCTCATACACTTGAAAATGTTCCCATTTCATTATCTTTTGTAAAAAATAGAGTAACCGCAATCATTGGAATGGCAGCCATGAAACAACAATTCATTGAAGGACTAATACTTCAAATGATTGCTTACCATAGTTATGAAGACTTAAAGATAATTCTTTTAACAAACGAGAAAAATGAATCAATCTGGGATTATCTAAAAATATTACCCCATTGTTGGAGTAATGATAAAACAACACGTTATTTTGCAGCAAATCTAGATGAAGCTAAAGAAATATCGCTAGTTTTAGAACAGGAAATTCAAGCTAGAAGATTTAAAGATAACAACGGAAAAAGAGAACTTAATACACTAGATTATACAAAATATCAACCATATTATGTAATAATAACAGATGATTATAAAATGGTACGTGACATCGAACTAGTAAAAGATGTATGTGGTCTAGAGTTAAATATTGGTTTTAGTCTAATTGTAATCAGTCCTAGATTAGTAAATATTCCCAATGAATGTAAAACATTTATTAGCATAGGTGATAAAAAATCGGGAGTTTTCCAGAATGAATTAGTTTCAAATAAACAAAAAGAATTTATTGCTGATTTTGACCCTACATTAAATATCTATGAATGTTGCAAAATACTAGCAAATATTCCAATTGATATTTCAAAAGAAAACCAAAGTTTGCCAGCAAGTTTAAGTTTTCTAGAAATGTATAATGTAGGTATGATTGAGCAATTAAACATCTTAAATCGTTGGAAGACAAACGATCCTACAAAATCATTACAAGCACCAGTTGGAGTAGATAAACATCAAGAATTATTTAAACTAGATCTACATGAAAAATTCTATGGACCGCACGGACTAATTGCAGGAATGACTGGATCTGGTAAATCAGAATTTATTATTACTTATATATTATCGATGGCATTAAATTATCATCCTTACGAAGTATCCTTTGTACTAATTGACTACAAAGGAGGAGGATTAACAGGGGCGTTTGAAAACAAAGAAACTGGGATGAAACTTCCGCATCTAGCAGGAACAATTACCAACTTAGATACGATTGAAATGAACCGTGCTCTTGCATCGATTCAAAGTGAGTTAAGAAAACGTCAAAGAATCTTTAATGCAGCAAGAGATAATTTAAATGAAAGTACCATTGATATATATAAATATCAATCACTATATCGAAAAGGCCTAGTAAAGCAACCGGTATCACATTTATTTATTATCAGTGACGAGTTTGCAGAATTAAAAGACCAACGACCAGAATTTATGGAGCAATTAATTTCTACTGCACGTATTGGACGTTCACTAGGAGTGCATCTAATTCTTGCAACACAAAAACCAGCTGGAGTGGTAAATGATCAAATTTGGTCTAACTCTAAATTCCGAGTATGTTTAAAAGTTCAAGACAAATCCGACAGTATGGATATGATTAAATGTCCAGACGCTGCCTCTTTAAAAAATCCAGGTAGATTCTATTTACAAGTAGGATATAATGAATTATTTGCTTTAGGACAAGCTGCCTGGGCCGGAGCACAATATTATCCGACAGAAAAAAGGAAGAAAAAAGTAGACCAATCAGTAAACTTTCTAGACAATGTAGGAAACTATATTAGGTCTTTTGATACAAAACAAAACGAAGTAACGGTAGAATCACAAGGAGAAGAGATTACAAATATCGTAAATTATATTGTAAATACTGCTAAAGAAGAAAATATCAGTATTCCACAACTATGGTTACCTAGAATTCCTAACACAATCTATGTTGAGGAATTAAAAGAAAAATATCAATATCATCCTCAAAAAAATAATATCAATCCTATTATAGGAGAATATGATGATCCAGATAACCAAAAACAAATGATTCTAACATTACCAATCTCAAAAGAAGGTAATACGATTATCTTTGGTAGTGCTGGAAGTGGAAAAGAATTAATGCTTTCAAGTATTATTTATTCAACAATTACTTCTCATGATTCAAAAGAGATTAACTTTTATCTATTAGATTTTGGAGCAGAAACACTGACAATGTTTAAAGATGCTCCTCATGTTGGTGATGTAATATTATCAACCGAAAAAGAAAAAATAGACAATTTATTTAAACTATTGCTAAAAACAATTGAAGAAAGAAAAAAAATATTTGTCGACTATAATGGTTCATATGATTTTTATATCAATCACGGTGGGAAACAAATCCCTATGATTGCAATAGTTATTAATAATGTAGAAGGATTCTTAGATACGTATAATGAATATGAAGAAATAATGGGACAAATTACCAGAGACTGTCTAAAATATGGAGTTGTATTTATTTTAAGTACAAGTGGACCTAATACGATTCGCTATCGTCTAAGACAAAACTTTAAACAAAATGTAGTACTTCAGTTTAATGATTCATCAGATTATGGAAGCGTTTTAGCAGGTGTTAGAAAAAAAGAACCATCAAAAGTATATGGTCGTGGTCTAATTGCACTAGATAGTATTTATGAATTCCAAACTGCTTATGCTTATAAAGAAGAAAAGTTAACAGAATATGTAAAAATTATCTGTGAAAAATTACAGACAATATGTGAATATCGGGCAAAAAAAGTTCCTATTCTTCCAGAAACTGTAACAACATCACTATTAAAGGATTCTTATACAAGTTTAAGAGAAGTACCTGTCGGTATTAATAAAGAAACATTAGAAATAGAAAAAATTAATCTATTAGAGTCTGGTTTTTATATTATTACAGGAGAAGACTTATCGTCTAGTTCTTCATTCCTTCTAAATATGATGGAGTTAATTCAGTCTCAATCTAATGTCAAAGCAACTATAATTGATGGCAATAATTTATTGAATAGGAAAGAAATACGAAATATAACAGTAACAGATAATACAACAATTATACCAACACTAGAAATGATGTATGAGGATAAAGTGAAAATGAATATTTGCATGGTTACAGGATTAAATGGAATACTAAATAAACAAGATATCACAGAAAAAGCAAAATTAACTCAACTTTTAGATAAGGCAAAGACAACTTCTCAGGTAAAAATAATAATAGTGGATACGATAGATAATATCAAATCATTAAATTATGATACATGGTTTAAAAACAACGTAAATTTATCAGAAGGAATATGGATAGGTAATGGTATTGCTAATCAATTTACACTAAAAGTAACAACTTCTGCTAGAGTATTACGTGCAGAAGTAGAAGCAAATTTTGGATATGTAATCAAAAAAGGAAAAGCTACATTGACAAAATGGGTAACTGAAGAATAAGGAGGTATATATATGAATAACAACAAAATATTAATAGAACTATCTATTCCATTAATAGAAAAAAATTATGACTTATATATACCCATTAACAAAAAGGTGGGAACTGTAAAAAAATTAATTGAAGAAGGTCTTTTAGAATTAACAGATAATGATTATATTATTAAAGAGAATAGTAATTTCTACAGTAGAGAAACAGGAGAAGTCTATGATGTAAATAAAACAATAAGAGAAACAGATTTAAAAAATGGTTCTAGAATTATCTTGATATAGGAGGAAGATTATGGACTATAATACATATGCCAATGCCATAAATAAAATATTTGAATGTATCAATCAAATGAGAATAGCTTGGCCGAATACGACCAATATTAGCAATATTGACCAAATTGAAGAATATCGAAATATGGTAATAGAAAAATCCAAACAAGTTCAACTAGAACTTAATAAAACCCCAACTATGGAGGAATTAGGAGAATGATAGGTAGTTTAACATACGATCAAGTACAATTGATTGCAGATACACTAGAACAATCTGCAAAAACTGTAGACACTATAACTAAAAATTTAAATATTGAAGAACTACAAGATTTTGTATCGACTGTAGAAAGTTACTCTAAATATCTAAAAACAACCATACAAATGAACAAAGATGCTGATACAGCATTAGAAGGATTAAAAAATAAGCAATAATATGCAAAAAATCAAGGGAATAAAATAATATCCCTTGATTTTTTAGTAAATAATTTTAATTTCATCTCCGTATTTGTGAATGGCTGTTAAAATTTCATCTTTTTTAGATAAATCGAAATAAAAATATACAGGAGTATCTGTCAAAATGACAATAGTACGCTTTCCAACAACAATTCCCAAAATTTTATTCCAAGAAAAAATCATCTTAATACCATAATAAGACTCATCAGTAATTCCATTTTTATCAATAAGGATAGTATTTTGAAATTGTTGATTTTTTCTATAATGATAACTAGTCATAACCGTGGTAAGGAAATAAATAAAATATCCAAGTCCAATAAAAGAAATTATCCAAGACAATAAAATCATCGACATATAACAACAACTAAAAAATAATAAAATAGTTGCTAGTAAGAACAGAAAAATCAAAATTAATAATTTTTTCCTCATATAAGAACAAAACCTATAAGAGTTAGATTTTAATAATTTTTGTTTTTGTAAAGAAATCCCTTTGGACTCATCAAAACAAGAAAAAAAGTTTTTCGACATGTTTGTGCTAACTTTCATAAAATCACCTCTATCATAATGATTAATTATATCTTATCATACTCAAAATAGATTTACAAATTAAAAGACAAACTTAAAAAATAAAGTCTGTCTATAGAAGAATCAATTATCCTTTTGTACCATGGTTAACATACTCACAAAGTTTCACTTTAGGAAAATAGTAAGCTAAAATATTAGCATAGCTACATCCATTTTTAGCTAAGTGACAAGCACCCCATAAACTTAAACCCAAAAAGTCTCCCCAGCCTTTGGTAATAATAGAGATATCATGCTTATTTAGAATAATAGATAAATATTGTGATTTTAAGTGCAATAAATTCATAAATTTCTTACCATCAATAACATGTCCAGCAATAGATATTTTTAATACTTTACCATAAGGAGAAAGCTCTAATATTTCAAAACTACTGTCTTTGGTAATAGTAAAATGAAAAATTTTACTAAGTAAATCATAGGAGAAAGAAATAGTATCTACATAAAATGGTGCAGATGCATCCCAGAGACTTGAAACTGAAGAAAGATAAGGGAATCTAACATCCTCTAAAGTTTGTCCAAAATTAGAAATGTGTATAAAAGGCAAAATAAAATCCTCTTGATAAGTAACAAACATAGCATTGGTTTGTAAAATTGCTTCTTCTAAGGTGGCAACAATTTTATCATAGTCAGGAGCAAAAGCAATTTTATAATAATCAATTGGTTTATAGACAAAAAAATCATTGACAGCAGGTACTACTTGGTAATTTGTCATCTGTTTAAAAGCATAAGTACGATATAAAATGGCCATTGCTTTTAGTACTTCGATAGGTAAATCTGGTACCATGTTTGTAGCAAGGGCACCAAGTAAAAATTCTTTTAAAGATATTTCTATAACACTATGATCCTCTAATTGTAAAGTAACCATATATTCTAAATCATCAAAAACATTCTTATTCTCCATCATATCAATATGTTCATCTTGAGAAATTTCAAATGCTTTAACAATCACACCATCAATAACCAAATATATTTTTTTGCCATTAAATTGAATTCCATTATTTTTAATAAAATTATTAGTACGTCTCCTTAATTCCTTATCATCAGAATTACTACTTAATTCTTTAGAAAATTCATAATTCATAGTCAAATATAAATATAAAACGTCTTCCACACCATTATTTTTAATCTCATATCTATAAAACATATCTATTCACCTAATCATAGTATGAGAAGAAAAAAAGAATTCTATACTATAAAGAACTAAAATTCAAAATATCTTAGTTCTTTATTTAAATCACAATCAAGACCGGTAATGTAACTTAAATTTGTAAAAATTTTTTCTAATAAAATCTTATTTCCTTCGAAATAAGAGAAAACATCCTCAATCATCTTTCTAGCTATCTTTAAAGATTTAGCATATAAGTCATAAAAGGACTCTCTACTAGTAATAGAATAAGTAGTGGGGTTTCTCCATAGATGATGTTTAAAGTTTAAAAAAGAATAGTGATTTTTCATAGGACAATGATAACTGACTGGACCAAATAGAAAACAACTTTTTGGTGTAATCTTATCAACAAGTTGATAAATACATCTTTTAATACCATAACAATCTTGTCGAAATACTCTAAGAGAAAATTTCATATCTTTTAGAGACTGCCAATATTTAATATCCATATCAGAAATTTGATAGGTCTGCAAAAATGTATAGCGAATAGCTTTCTTTAATCCCATCGAAAATGGTTGCATATCAAAACAAAACTGACTAACAGGAAAAGAATATGGGTTTCTTTTTTCTCTATCATAAATTAGATAATTATCTAGATAAGTTTCCATATAAAGATGCAAATTATTATATTTATAAGTAGCAGGATCTTTTTTATTAAAATTACCAGTTTTATAAAAAACATAAGGATGAACGATAGAGTCTAGAACATAGTGGCAAATAAATCCACATAGAAAAGAACAAGTATCAATATCTTTTTCTAAGTGTTTTTCTTTCATATAAGAAATAAGAGTAATAAAGAACTCTCTTGATTTGGTAGTATGAAATTCATGTTGAAATTGACGTAGCTTTTTACCTTTTTTGGGAGAAAACAAATGATAAAAAATAAAAGAGTCTGTACTTTGTCCAAACATACGAAGTCTAGAAGGTGATAAGACCTTTTTTATATGCCTAGGTAAAATATCATAAACATCATTTGCAAAATAAGCATGGGTAACACTAGCAGGCATAATCTCCCTCCTTTTTCAAAGTTAGTTTTATTATAATACAAATTCACAAAAATTTCATACTTTTCAAAAAAGAATATGATATAATCTATTGTAGGTGAGATAAATGATAGAAAAACGATTTAAAAATCTAGATGAACAAATTGAAATATTCAAACACAAAGGATTAATAATATATGATGAAAAATATGCCAAGCAAGTACTTTTAAGAGAAAATTATTTTTTCTTAAATGGATATCGCCATCTTTTTTATAAGTCAAGTACAGAAAAAGAATTCATAGAGGGAACAACATTTGAAGAGTTATATAGTTTATTTCTATTTGATCGTTCTTTTCGAAATGTAATTTTTAAGTATCTGTTGGTAATTGAAAACAATTTAAAATCTATTACCTCTTATCAATTATCTAAAAAGTATGGATATCGAGAAAAAGATTATTTAAAAGCTAAAAACTTTACTCATGATCCAGAAAGACAACGTCAAGTAAACGATTTATTAAAGAAGATGAGACGCCAGATTCGTGTAAATGGAAGTCAGCACTCAGCTACTTTACATTATGTATCAAACTATGGCTATATTCCATTATGGATTCTAGTGAAAGTATTATCATTTGGTATCGTCAGTGAAATGTTTTCTATCTTAAAACCAGAAGATCAACAAGAAATTGCAAATATCTATCATGTCAAAGTAGACAATCTTTTGGTATACTTGCCAATACTTGCCAATTATAGAAATTTATGTGCTCACGAAGATATTCTTTATGAAAATAGAACTCAAAAACAAATTGATGATACCATATATCATCAGCTATTAGATATACCAAAAGAAAATGGAGAATACATATATGGTAAGTCAGATTTATTTGCTCTTCTAATTATGATGAAAGAAATGTTATTAAAAGAAGATTTCAAAAATATGACAATAGAGTTAGAAAATGTAGTAGAGACATTAAATTATAATTTGACATCTATAAAAATAGAAAAAGTATTACATAGGATGGGTTTTCCAAAAAATTGGAAAGATCTAGCTGGAATTGAAAGGAGTGTAGATAAAGAATGAAAAAGAAAGAAAATTTAAAAACAATATTCTTAGTAATTTTCTCTTTTGTCATGGGTGGAATCATTATGTTTGCCCTATTAAAATGGACACCATTAATAAGTGAGGTTTTAGGTAGTAGTGGCGAAACAATTGTAACTAGAAATGATACTCAAGTTTATGAGAAAAATTCTCTAGCAGCTGCTGTAGACAAAATTTATGATGCAGTCGCTATGGTATCTTCCTACCAAAATGACACTTTAATTTCTACAGGTTCTGCCTTTGTATATAAAACAGATGATAACTATGGATATTTATTAACAAACTATCATGTAGTAGATGGAGCAAATAATGTTACTGTTACAATGTCTGATGATACAGAAGCAGAAGCAACGGTATTAGGTGGAGACGAATATCTAGACCTTGCAGTTTTAAGAATAGATAAAAGTAATGTATCTATGGTTGCTAATATTGGAAATAGTGAAAATATGAAACTAGGAGATACGATTTTTACAGTAGGAACACCAATGGGAGAAGAGTATAGAGGTACCGTAACTTCTGGAATATTATCAGGAAAAGATCGTATGGTTTCTGTTAGTGTATCTAACACAAGTAGTACAGACTGGGTTATGAGAGTATTACAATTTGATGCCTCTATCAACCCAGGAAATAGTGGGGGACCATTATTAAATGCCAATGGTGAAGTAATTGGAATTTGTTCTTTAAAATTAGTTGATGATGAAATTGAAGGAATGGGATTTGCGATTCCAATTGAATACGCAATGAATCATATAGAATCATTAGAAAATGGTGAAAAAATTGACTGGCCAGTACTTGGAGTATCCATGATAAATGCTAGTGATACAACAAGCCTTTACAGAAATCAAATTACCATTGATAGAAACATTACAGAAGGAGTTGTTGTAGTTCAAGCAGAAAGAGGATCAGGAGCTTATGACGCCGGTCTAACAACAGGAGATGTCATCACAGCAATCGATGGAAAAGAAGTCAGCGATTCTGCTTATTTAAGATATGAATTATATCAACATCAGGCAGGAGATACAATTAAAATTACTTATATCAGAGACGGTAAAGAACAAACTGTTGATGTAAAATTAGGAGGAAGCGATTAGTTTCCTCTTTTTGTTTATACGTATGAGACAAGTAGACATGAAAAGACACTTTTTTCCTTTGAAACAAAAGACAATATAAATAGATTACTTGACTTATAGTAAGGTTTAAGGTTTAAAATAAAATAGGAGGAAAATTATGATAGAGGTAAAAAATGTAACAAAAATCTTTAATGAAACAAACAAGGCAGTAGATAATATTACATTTGAAGTAAATCCTGGAGAAATTGTAGGTTTTATCGGGCCAAATGGGAGCGGAAAAACAACCACTTTAAAATTACTAACAGGAATTTATCAAAAAGATAGTGGAGAAATAAAAGTAGCTGGATATGATATTGATAAAAATCCATTAGAAGCAAAAAAAAATATTGGCTATATTTCCGACAGTCCAGATATGTTTTTAAGACTAACAGGAATCGAATTCTTAAATTTAATAGCAGATATTTATGATGTAAGTACGACAAAAAGGAAAGAAAGAATTAAAGAATTAACAAAAGCTTTTGGCCTAGCAGATATTTTGGACTCACAAATGATTAGCTATTCACATGGTATGAGACAAAAAATGATGGTAATAGCTGCACTAATACATGAACCAGATGTTTGGATATTAGACGAACCATTAATTGGATTAGATCCAGAATCAGCACACCAGTTAAAAGAAATGATGAAAGAACACGCAAAAAAAGGCCATGCTGTACTATTTTCGACACACGTATTAGAAATAGCAGAAAAATTATGTGATAGAGTAATTATAATCAAAGAAGGAAAAATAATTTATCAAGGAACTTTAAAAGAATTAAAGAAAGCATATAGTAAAAAAGATTTAGAAGATATTTTCTTAAGGATGGTTCAAGATGAAAACGTACGCTAAATTAGTAAGAACATTTCTATTATCTGGAGAAATGCCAAAATCTAAAAAGAAAAATAAAGTCAAATTTTATATTGCTTTAGGAATTATTGCTACAATATTTATTTTTATTCCTTGCTTTATATTAATGGCTTTTCTAGTGGGTACAACAACAGTAGGAATTAAAGAAGAAATATTATCAAATCCTCTATATGCAACAAACATCGGAAATGGTTTATTGCTAGTAATACAGTTTATATGTATATTTTCAATGATATTTGGTTTTAATATTATTTTAAACACTTTCTATTTCTCTGGAGATATTGAACATATATTACCATTACCAATTAAGCCAAAGACCATAATTTCATCTAAATTTACAACGGTTTTAATCAGTGAAAGTATAATGGAATTTCTATTTTTACTAGCAGCTTTCCTAGGGTTTATACTAGTAAATAATCAGAACATAATAAGTATAATTATGAGTATAGTAGGAGTATTAACATTACCAATATTACCACTAGTATATTGTGGGATTATCGCATTACTAATCATGAGATTTACTAAACTAATAAAAAATAAAAATAATACTTTAACATTATTACTTTTAGGACTAATAATTATTCTTGGTATAATCATAGTAAAATATTTAGGCAATGACAGCATTACAGAATTTATCAATTTATTAGCTAGTGGACAAATTAGATTTATAGACATAATGAATTATATATTTCCAAGTACTTACTTCTTAGTAGAAGCAGTAGCAAACTCAAATATAGCTGCCTTTATTATCTACATATTAATCAATACTTTTGCATACACCGTATTTATGGTATTAGCAGACAAATTATATATCCCCGGAGTAAAAAGAATCAGTAATAACGCTTGCTATCATAAAGAAAAATTAAATGTGATATTGTCGAAAGCAAAAAAGAAAAATTATATTAGAACTTACTTAGAAAAAGAATTAAAACTATTAACAAGAACACCATCATTTTTCAGCAATTGTATCCTAAGTAACTTATTATGGCCAATTGTAATTATCTTAATTTATATTATTCAAGGACAAGATAATATTATATTAGAATTTATTAATCATTATAAACAACAAGAACCGCTTGGTCTATTAGTAATATTTATCGCAATATTTGCTATATCAGCAATCCTTACAACAGCAAATAGTATTGCATCAAGTTCCTTTTCTAGAGAAGGAAAACACTTTCCCTTTATAAAATACATTCCCATAGATTATAAAATACAGTTAAATATCAAAGCTTTGGTATCAATCATAATAAGTTTTAGTTTTAACTTTATCTATTTATTAATCATCGGATATTTTATACAAGTCACTCTAACAGACTTTTTAATCTTTGTAATAGTATCATTCTTATCCTGTGTATTCTTTACATATTTAGGAATCTATTTAGACACCATCAATCCAAAATTAATTTGGGAAGATGAATTAAACTCATTAAGAGGAAATGAAAATACCTTTTTCTCGATGGCAATTTCCATGATAATCGCAGGTGCTTTAGGTGGTGGAATTTATTATTTAAATAGAGTAACATTAATACCACTTCCTATATTAAAAATAATGTTAATAATAATGCTATTTTTAGGAATCGTCCTAATTTATAGTAAAGTTATGAATCAGGGAACGAAAAACATAGAAGAAATAGAAATATAAAGTCCAGCAGGACTTTTTTCTTGTTATCAAGCATATTATTTGCTAAAATATAGTAGGTATTTATAGTTGGATAGGAGGTAAATATGGATTTATTGATAAAACTGATAGCTGTTTTCTTAGAAGGAAGCCTCTCATTTTTTTCACCATGTGTTATTCCTCTATTACCACTATACATGGGATATCTAGCAGGAAATGCTAAACAAGTAGAAAATGGAAAAATCATATATAAAAGGAAAAAAGTATTTTTATATACTCTATGCTTTGTACTAGGAATATCAATATCATTTTTTATTTTAGGTCTTTCCTTCACAGCAATAGGTAATTTGCTCAAAAAATATAGAACTATTATTGCTATACTAGGTGGAGTAATCATTGTAATATTGGGATTATTTCAATTAAAAATTATTAATTTTAAATTTCTACAAAAGGAAAAGAAACTAAAGATAAATCTAAATCCCAATAAAATGAATCCAGTAGTAGCATTCATTCTAGGCTTTCTATTTAGCTTTGCCTGGACTCCTTGTGTAGGACCGGCGTTATCATCGGTACTAATCATGGCAAGTAGCGCAGATAGTATGTTATTGGGAAATATGTTAGTCCTAATTTATGCAATAGGTTTTATTATACCATTTTTAATATTAGGATTATTTACTGGAGAAGTTCTAAACTTTTTAAAGAGAAGACAAAATATTATGCAAAGAATTGTTCAAGTTGGAGGAGTACTATTAGTATTAATAGGAAGTTACGTATTAATTACAAATATAGACTTTGAAACATCATCTAAACTACAAGAAAATTGTGGTATTAATGAAAAAACAGGACTTGCCAGCTGTAGTAATGATTTAAGTGATAAGACAAATAAGAGTTTTCAGTATAAAGTAGAAAAGTTCACATTAAAAGATCAAGATAACAAAACTCATAATTGGAATGACTATAAAGACAAAATAGTAATACTACACTTTTGGTCAACAGATTGTAGTGCTTGTAAAAAGGAATTAAAAGAGTTAGAAAAACTTTATAATAGCTATAATAAGAATAAAGAAGACGTAGTTCTATTATCAGTAGTATCTCCAAAATTAGAGCATAAAACAATCAAACAAATCAAAGCTTTTATTGATAAAAAAGAAATAACTTTCCCCGTATTAATGGATGAAACAGGCGAATTTTTTTCTAAATTTGAAATAATTTCTTATCCTAATTCATTCATAATAAAAGACTCTGTCATAAAATTAACAATTCCTGGTGCCAGTACTTATGAAAAATTAACAGAATCTGTGGAAAAAATTAAATTGTCAAAATAACTATCCACAGTTTTTGTGGATAGTTTTGGCTTTTCTAAAGAGATAAGATATAATATAGATGTTAAGGAGAATGTTTATGTTATTTGCTTTAATGACTTTTTTATGTTGGGGAACTGCTGATTTATTTTACAAGATAGGAAATAGGCAAGCAGGAGATTATAATCATTTAAAAACTGGTATCTGTGTAGGACTAATCATGGGAATACATGCAACTGTTTATATGTTAGTAAAAAGAATTGATTTCAATGTAATAGAAATAATTAGATACTTACCTGTTTCATTATTATATATAATAAGTATGGTGATAGGTTATAAAGGATTAAAATATCTAGAATTATCAATTGCAAGTCCTATACAAAATTGTAGTGGAGTAGCAACAGCAATATTACTTTTAATATTTTTTAAAGAAACTCTGCAATTACCAGCTTATATCGCATTTTTATTGATATTAGTAGGAATAATACTTCTTGGAGTAATAGAGTCAAAAGAAGAAAAAGATAATAGAGTAACATTAAAAAATAGTTTAACTAAAAAGAAAATAGTTCTATTAACATTGATATTTCCAATCGCTTATTGCATATTAGATGGTCTTGGAACATTTCTAGACGCTATCTATTTAGATAAAATGCAATTAATTAGTGAAGATAATGCCCTAATTGCATATGAATATACTTTCTTAATATATGGTATAATTACATATATATATTTAAAGAAAAAGAAAGTAAAAATGGCAATACAAAGTGAAAAACCAAAAATAATAGCAGCAATATTGGAAACAATTGGACAGTTTTTCTATGTTTACGCAATGAGTGCAAATTCTGTAATTACTGCACCAATTGTAGGTTCTTATTGTATATTATCACTATTATGGTCTAGAATATTTTTAAAAGAGAAACTATCTAAAAAACATTATCTAGCAATATCACTAGTAGTAGTAGGAATTATCATCTTAGGAATATTAGATATATGAGGTGAAGGTTGAAAAAAACATAATTAAATTGAAACATGCAAAAGGAGTTCAAAAATAGGAGATTTTTTTTGAACTTAAAG
>CALVTC010000022.1 GCA_944359885.1 uncultured Bacilli bacterium
TACTTTAAGTTCAAAAAAATTTCTTATTTTTGAACTCCTTTTGCATGTTTTAGTTTAATTATGTTTTTTTCAACCTTCACCTAGATTTTATTACTTTTTTCTCCATTTTTATAGAAGTAGTTAATTAGTTTTGCAAGCGTAGATGGCCAAAATTTTTTGAACATCTCTAAATCTTCTTTTGTTCTAATATTATCCTTGATAATTTCTGTTGTAGTAGATTCTTCATGAACTCTATGACCCATTAGCATCTTTTTTATGAAAACAAAATCTCCTTTTTTTCTACTTAGTTGTTCCCAGGCATACCAATCTACATCACATTTAAATTTAGAATCAAATAATGGTGTTTTTACTAGCTTTTTATTAAAAGTTACTGCTGGACAACAAATAGCATCTCCAAACCTTAAACAGATTCTTTTTCTAAATTTTGAATGGGATTTTTTTCCTAATGGAAAAAGTAAAATTCTTTTTATTTTTAGATTTGAATTGGTTAAGACTTTTTTTCCATTTTTAATTTCGTAATAGTCTGTAAAAATAATACTAGCATTATGATTCTTATTATATCTATCTATTATTTCACTACTATATTCATAATCATAGATATCATCCTGGTGAGCAATCGTAATTAATTTTGTTTTGGCCGTTTCTATTGCAAAATCGAAATCTCTTCCGATACCACCACTTTTTTTATTTTCTATTACTTTTAACTTATATTTTTTTGCTAAGTCTTTAATATACTTATTTGGAGTAGAAGTAGCAATTATTACTTCGCTTTTATATTTTTGATTTAGAACAGATTGAATACAATCTTCTAAATATTTAGACTCTTTATATGCTAGCACCACAAACGTATGGATTGGTTTCATGTTTTCACCTACTCTTTTTTAAATTTTCTACTTCTTCTTTTAAAATAGAGACTTCTTGTATTAATAAAGTTGTCTTCTTTTTTTGACCCGCAATCATTACAGTTAATGCCATCGTAATTATAATTAATATACCAATAAATACACCAATTATAAAGCTTGACATTACATAGAATCCTAGTTGCTTCGATATTACTGTAAATACATTAGGAATAATTCCTAATAGTAAAATTAAAATCGACATTGCATACCATAATAAAGCATGTTTTTCTGATATTCTTCCTTTTTTTAAAATGAAGGTTGTTAAGATAATTAGTGCTAATCCTACTATAATTAACGTTAATGTTAAATTTTTTGACATCTTTTATACCTCCTTATCTTAACTGCCAATAAAGCTAAACAAACATTTAGCATGTAATATATGTTTTTCCAATATCGAATGGAAGATACTCCTCCTTGACGTTCATTCATTTCGACAGGTATTTCTTTTATTCTATATTTCTTTTTTAACAATTCAGCAGTTGTAATTGGTTCTGGATATTCACTTGGATAAGAAAGAGAAAAATCATAGATAATTTCTTTTGAGCAAGCTCTGAATCCAGATGTCGTATCATAAATTTTTTTATGAGTTGCAAACTTCATAAACATAGAGATTATTCTAATTCCTATTCTTCTAGCGAATGTTGATTGAAAGGTATCTATTTTGGAGATAAATCTAGAACCAATTACCATATCTGCTTCTTGATCTATGATTGGTTTAATTATTTTTTCAACATATCTGATATTATGTTGTCCATCCCCATCATACTGTACAGCAATATCATAATTATGATAATAAGCGTATTTATAGCCTGTTTGTACTCCACCGCCAATTCCTAAATTATGAATCAAATTAATATGAGGAATATTATTATCCTCTAATATTTTCTTTGTTTTATCTGTTGACCCATCATTAATGACAATAATATCATAATTCGTTTTGTGTTTTTTATTATATTCTTTTATTTTGATACATGTTTTTAAAATATTTTCTTCTTCATTGTATGCTGGTATTATCAATAATACTTTTTCCATAACATCACCTGTTTTCATTTTACTACATATTCCCTTATTTCGCAATGACACGAAAAAAAGGAATTGCTTCCTTTTTATATTCCTATACCATTATATACGATGAAAAAATTAGTTAACATGATCGATATAAATGGTATTATTAATATCCACGTATTGGTGTTTTTTTCTTCTTTTATTATTTTTTTACTAGTCGGTATTAATATTAGTAATCCTAGTAATAACATTGGTATAAAGTATCTGACTTGTACACCTTCTATACTATTAGAACCTACTGGGGTGAAGGATAAATATAATGCTGTTATAATCAAAAGCATAATTCCACCATAGATAATTGCAAATACTGTTTTTAATTTGTTATTGATAATATCTTTTGATATATTTTCCTTAAATAAGCAGTACATTAATAATATTAAATTTACTATATATATTAATGAATTGATCATTTCTACATTTATGTTCATATATGCTAAACATATAATTGTCCATTCACCTAGGACTAATTCTGGTCCAGAATTTAATAGGTATTTTATTACGATTTTAGCATAATTAATTGGATTACTTAAGATAAACTTCAATTGACCATTTACACTTGTGTCTCCTCCTCTTGGATCTCCACTTAAGCTACCACTTAGGGCAGGTAAGACAAAAGTAGATAATAATAATAGAAGGATTATTATTGTTATACTTTTAAATAATATTGCTTGCTTTTTATTATCGAATTTTTTATTAGGAATAAAAAGTAATAGTAATAACATAGGACTATAAATTGCCTTCGGCAAACTTGCCCAGATAACACAGGCAACAAAGGTAAAGAGATATTTTTTATTTAATTTTTTATCTTCTAACATTCTAAAGAATAGTGATGTTGCTAAAATCATGCTTCCTATAATAGTTGGGTCATATGAGAATTGCGATGCTAAAAAGATATTTGATGCAAATAGTGATATTACAAATACTACTCTTTTTAGTTTTGTACTTACCTTTATTGCGAAAAACATTAATAATGTATAACATATAAAGTTTAGTAATTTGGCAAGTACTACTGAAGTTGTACAATTTAAATTTAGTATTTCTGAAATCCTAAATCCAATTTGAAATGGCAAATAAACTATATTATTATACTTTGCACTATAGTTATTCACATCATACTCTTCCCAACCATCTTCTTTTTGCATTTTATTTAAAGTATCATAATACGCTTGTTGTTCTTCTTGTGTTTGAAAATAACCACTTTGTCGTGTGTTTTTATTAATGACTGTGGTCATTGTGGATGGTACTGTAGCTGTTTCAGAACTTAAGAATGTGTTTGCCCTTCGGAAATGAATTTGATCATCCCAAGAATAATACACTGTCTTGGGTGTTATATTTATCATTATAATTCCTGATAGTAGTGCTATAAATAGAAATGCCTTGTCTAGATGTTCTAAAAAATATTTTCTATATCTTATAATAATAGCTAATCCCATTAATGTTGCGAAAACTACAACTACTCTACTCCAATTTATATATATTTGATTATCTATTGATATATCTTTAAATTTTACATTCTTTTTATTAAAATTTATTTTAAGTTCTAAGCTATCTGTTGTTCTATCTATTTTTCTAGTTACTTTGTTAATTAATGGAGTGGCATTATGCCCAATTATTTCTTCTTCTATTTCACTTTCCCAGTTGAAATCATTTTCTGTTTTATACTTATAGTATAATTTATTAATATATGTATCTTTTAATTTTACTATTACATATGCTTCGTCACTTGTTGTTTCATACCAAGAACCATCTTTTTTTATGTCATTTGTTTCTATTATGTCTGCTTGATAAAATTCATTTTTCGTTAATACTTTTCTATTGAAGAAAACTTCACATAGTACAGTTATTGATATTGATATTACTAAAGCTATTAATAAATATTTGATATGTTTCTTTTCTTTCATATTTTTACTCCTTACTAGGTTTTGTCATTACCAAATAGGCTAGAATTAATGCAGATGCCATTAGACAATACCAAATATTAAAATAATAATCTTCTTCATACATAAAGGATAATACAAGCATAGAGTCTTGAGGTTCTCCATTATATTTTAATTCTGCATCTTTTGTTTGTTGTTTTGTTGTATATAATGTTATCGGTTTGGTTGAATTCTCCATTGTAATAGCTATATCATATTTTTTATTCTTTTCTAATTTGTAGTCTATGTAATAGTAGCTATCATTATTTATTCTTGATAGCATCACTTTTATTTCTTCTGTTTTATTATCTTCATCTGTTATCTTAATAATGAGATTTCCTTCTCTTAAAATTTCTGTATATGTTGCTAGATAGATACCAAATTTTAAATAATCATCATCTGATATAAAGGTCTGCTCTATTACATCATTATTTTCTACTTCTCCTAAAATGTCTAAAGACTTTATTTCATTTGTTTTTGATACATAAGATTGTTTAGGAAATAATAAAGAGAATACGGTATATATGCATATTACAATTAATAAGATGTATACAATTTGTCTATGATTTATCTTCTTCATATTTATCTCCTTATTCATATAATGCTAATATTTGATCTTCGATTTTGTTCCATTCCCGACTTCTTGCTGTTTCTAATCCGTTTTTTTCTAACTTTTCTCTAAGCTGTTTATTGTTTGTTAACTCTTCTATTTTTTCTATTGCTTGTTTTATATTTCCAGGTTCATATATTAAGGAATTTTCCATATCTTTTAAGTATTCTTTATTTCCATCATTTTGCAATGCTACAACAAAACCTCCTGTTGCCATCATTTCTAATGGAGGATAAGAAAAACTCTCTAAAATACTTGTTTTTATTAATATATCGCATTCATTATAAATCTTACCAACTTCGTCATGAGGAACTTTATGATAGAATTTGTCTACTTTATACCAACTCTTTGGTTCTTTTTCATAAGATAGGTAATGTATTTCATATTTATTACGATCTAGTTCATTTGTTATTTTAAAGCTTTCATCTACATTTTTATAATAATCTTTACAATTTCCCTCTATTAATATCTTTATTTTTCCTTTAAAATCTCTTTTTCTTACTGGAAAGATACTTAAATCTATTCCGTTTGGCGCAAATTTAGAGTCTGTTTCAAAATCTTCTTTTAACCACTTCTGGCACCATTTTGATATTGTTAAATATTCTATATTAAATATATTACAATATGTAGAGTTCGCCTTTCTCTTTTCAAATTCACCAGGTTTATAAAATCTAGTTTCCATATTTTGCACTAAATATTTTTTATTTTTACAGTTAAAATATTTTTGAACAAAATCTAAAGTTAGCCACATTGTTGCGACCATCGTGTCTACATACATTAACATTTCAGTTCTATATTTGGAAACAACGAATAAGTATTCCTCTTTTTCAAATAGTTTATCTACTTTCCTTGTCTCTTTATTAATATTAATTAATGTTACATCATATCCTTTTTTCTTAAGCATTAATCCATGCTTAATTGCAACCATCACTCCTCCAGATACATTTGTTGATGGTAAAACAAAGCAGATGTTTTTTCTTAATTTACTTTTTATAAATTTTGCAAGGCCAAGTCCAGATGTCGTTGTGATATGCTTAGTCATTACCTCTTGATAAGCATTATTGGCAAGGTATTCTCTTTCTGTTTTATTTTCGATTAATTTTATTAAATTATTTTCCCAGTCTTTTTCATTCTTACATAAAAGACCGGTTTCTTTATCTTTAATTATATCTTTAAAAGCTCCTACGTTCGAAGCAACTGTTGGAATTTTTACTAAAGCTGCTTCTGTCCATTTATTTTCTGATTTTGCTTCATTAAAGATTGTATCTTCTAATGGGGCAAGATTAATATCTATAGATTGTATTAATTTCGGCAATTCTTTCCAATCTACAAACGGTGATGTTAACACTTTATTCTTCACTTCTTGCATTTCTTCTGGTAAATCTAATAATCCTACAATTTGTAAATATAGATTATCATATTTTTTTAGCAATTTGATGATTGTTGGCATAATTAATTTAAAATCATCATTATGTGTAATACTTCCCGATAAGTATCCTATGATAATTTTATCTGAATCTTTATTTACTTCTTTTAGAGCAATTTCTGAATACTTTACCATATCTTCGCTAGCGACATTTCTATTGACATAGACTTCTTTTAAATGTTTTGACATTTCTGTTTGTAATCTATTTGTTGATGCAATCCCATATTCACATAGATCTAAAGTCTTGCCCATCCTGATTACACCATCATTATATAAATCTCTTTCATCTTTTGACATTGTATCTAAAAACTTAATCATTTTAGTATGTTCTAGGTCGAAAACTAAGTCATCTATATCATAAAAACATATCTTGTTATTTTCTTTTGCTATTTTTATAAATTCTTCTATTACTGGTAATATTGGGCAACGATAAAAGATGAACCCTCTAAAATATTTTACTTTATCTAAAGTTAATTTATCATAATCTATCTTATCACAACTTATACCATAAGACTCTAGTTGTTCTATCTGATGAGTCACACGATATCTTTCTGGGTGTGGAAGTGTGCAACCATTGATAAATAAAATATCTTTGAAGCATCTATCATATTTTCTATTTATTTTTCCTACTCTAAATGAAATAAATTTATAACTTTTTTTAGTTAGAGAAATTACTCCTTCCTCTTTTAATGTCTGGTGCGTTTTTTGTACCAATTCTTTTACTCTCTGTGAACTCATAATTACCTCCATTAGTTCTTGTAAGGATACTTTCCTTTAATTCCTTTTTTATAATCTCTTAATCCTCTCATATAGTTCCTAAGTTTTTTGTATTTTTGATTTTCAAATAATAATATTGCTTTCATAGATGGCTTTTGCTCTAAAATACGCCAACAAGTGCTTGGTTCAAAATCTTTATACATATCAAATATATAATGATTGTTTCTCATAATATAATATCTTCTTATTGGCGAATAGTTATTACATATATATTCTTTCCCTAAAAAGTGTTTATATTTAATATCTCCTAAATTATGTTCTATTTCTGCTTTTACAACCCTTACTATTTTATATCCATGCTTTCTTAGGTTTAGACAGTATTCAATATCAATTCCATCAATAAACATCCAATCTTTAAATCCACCTATTTTTTGATAAATATCCAAATTTAAAATATTTCCTGATGTCATTACGTCATGTGGATCATCATATTCTTCTTTTGGTTTCTTATCTAACAATTTTGTATTGTGCCATGGTGTTACTAGGGCAATATTTTTCATATCTTGTTCTTTTATAACTTCTTTTAGCTTATCTAAAACACCTGGTTTAAATGTAGTATCTTGGTCCATAGTTAGAAGATATTTATATCCTTCTTCTATGGCCATTTTTGCTCCTAAATTTAGTGCTGTTGCGACTCCTACATTTTCATTTTTGAAAAGATATTTTATTTTTTTGTTTTTAGGTATTCGATCTTCATTATCTTTTCCTTCTGTATTATCTATTATATATAGTCTATCAATATCATCAATATAAGTACTAATATTTTTTATATCTTCATCCGTTGGATTATATAGAGTTACTACTCCTGCTATTTTAATATCCTCTTTTTTCTTCATATAAGACTCCTTACTACTAATTTGATGGCATTTTTCCTTTAATCCCTTTTCTATAATCTCTTAGACCTTTAATATAATTTTTTATTTTATTAATTTTATCTTTTTCAAATAATATAACGCCAATCATATTGTGTCGTTGGCTGATTAAGCTATAGCAATATCCAGGATCATAATCTTTATACATATCAAATATATAGTGATAGTTTCTCATGATATAGTATCTTCTAAAAGCTGCGTGATTTGTACATAAGAATAGTCTTCCTCTTACTTTCTTATAAAAAATATCTCCTAAGTTATGATCAATTTCTACTGAGTTTACTCTTAAAATTTTATATCCATTTTTATGAATATTTAGACAGTATTCAATATCAATTCCATCAATAAACATCCAATCTTTAAATCCACCTATTTTTTGATAAATATCCAAATTTAAAATATTTCCTGATGTCATTACGTCATGTGGATCATCATATTCTTCTTTTGGTTTCTTATCTAACAATTTTGTATTGTGCCATGGTGTTACTAGGGCAATATTTTTCATATCTTGTTCTTTTATAACTTCTTTTAGCTTATCTAAAACACCTGGTTTAAATGTAGTATCTTGGTCCATAGTTAGAAGATATTTATATCCTTCTTCTATGGCCATTTTTGCTCCTAAATTTAGTGCTGTTGCGACTCCTACATTTTCATTTTTGAAAAGATATTTTATTTTTTTGTTTTTAGGTATTCGATCTTCATTATCTTTTCCTTCTGTATTATCTATTATATATAGTCTATCAATATCATCAATATAAGTACTAATATTTTTTATATCTTCATCCGTTGGATTATATAGAGTTACTACTCCTGCTATTTTAATATCTCCTTTTTTCTTCATATTATAACTCCTCTGCAAATCCTTTTTCTAGCTTTTTAAATATTTTGTATCCTATCCATAATATTAAACAACTAACTGCAAAAACAATTCCTAATGCTGTCATATTTGGCATTGTCTGATAATAAAATATATTTCTATATGATTCAATGATTGTTGTTAGAGGGTTTAGATTTAATAACCAACTAATTTTTGCTGGGAATAAATCTGATGAATATAGAATTGGAGTTCCATAAAATACCATAGAAACAATAAAGTTGATAATATATTCTGCATCTCTAATATATACATCTATGGAACTGGTAATAAATACTAATCCTAGTTGTAAAATATATTGTGTTAGTACTATTAGTGGTAGAAAGATAACATACCAAGAAAAACCAATACCACTAAAGATTAAGAATATAGCAATGATAAGACATGAAATTAAAAAGTTAATTAGTCCACTAGTTACAATAGAAATAGGTAATATTTCTCTAGGAAAATATACTTTTTTTATAATTCCTCCATTTACTACTATGGTATTTGTTCCTTGTGAAATTACAGAAGTAAACCACGTCCATGGTAATATAGCAATTACTATAAATGTTACATAATGGGGTTGTGTTGATTTTAAAATAAATGGAAATACTATAGCATATACTAGCGTCATTAATAAAGGATTAACAAAACTCCATAAAACCCCTAGAAATGATCCTTTATATTTTCCTCGTATTTCTTTACTTACATTACTTTTTAATAATTGTCTGTAATTATATAGTTCTTTAAACATTTTAACCACACACCTTTAAATAATCTTCTACTACTTTTTTTATTTTTCCATCTTCCCTTACTTTGCCTTCATATATCCATACTCCACGGTCACATAATTCTTGAACAGGTCCTAAACTGTGACTGACAATTACGATTGTTTTATCTGACTCTTTTAATTCTTTTAATTTAGCAAAACATTTATCTTGAAAATGTTGATCTCCTACTGCTAAAATTTCATCTATTAGTAATATTTCTGCATCTACATTGATTGCTACTGAAAAAGCAAGACGCATGTACATTCCAGATGAATATGTTCTAACTGGTGAATCTATAAATTCTCCTAGTTCTGAGAAGTCTATAATATCTTGTACTCTTTCATCAATTTCTGCTGCAGTTAGGCCAAAAATTGATGCATTAAAATAAATATTTTCACGACCTGTAAAGTCAGGATGAAATCCAGCACCTAATTCTAGTAAAGAAGTTAGTTTTCCATTTGTTATAATCTTTCCTGTTGTTGGATAAATAATTTTTGTCATTAATTTTAATAAAGTTGATTTACCACTACCATTTACTCCGATTAAAGCAACAGATTCTCCTTTTTTTATTTTTAAATTTATATTCTCTAAAACTTGATGATAATTTAATTTTGTCTTATTCCAAAATACTAGCCGTTCTTTTAAAGTATTTGGTTTATCATAATATATTTTGAATCTTTTTGATACATTGTCTACAATAATTGCATATTCATTCTTTTCTTTTTTTTCCATATTATCCTCCGTATATAATATATGTGCCTAATTTAGTATAACATAGTTTCTTTATTATTTCTATTCAAAGAATTTGTGCAAGAAAAAAAGACTAGGATTTAGTCTTTACTTTGTATGCATTTTTATATTCGCCTGATAAAATATTATCTATCCAATCCTGATTGTTTACATACCAATCTACTGTTTCTTTTATACCATCTTCAAAAGTATATGTTCTACTCCATCCTAGTTCTTTTTCTACTTTACTTGAATCAATTGCATATCTTAAATCATGCCCTTTTCTGTCTGCAACAAATTCTATTAAGTCTTCACCTTTTCCTAATTGATTTAAAATTGTTTTTACAATTGTTAAATTATTTCTTTCAGAATGTCCTCCTAAATTGTAGACTTCTCCTACTCTTCCATTTCTTACAATTAAATCTACACCTATGTTGTGATCATGAACATGAATCCAGTCTCTTACATTTTCTCCTGTTCCATATACTGGAACTTTTTCATCTTTTAATGCTTTTGAAATAACAACTGGAATTAACTTTTCTGGAAATTGATATGGTCCATAGTTATTTGAACAGCGACTAATTGTAACTGGTAATCCATAAGTTCTATAATATGCCATTACTAATAAATCTGCACTTGCCTTACTTGTAGAATATGGACTTGATGTATGAATTGGAGTATTTTCTGTGAAAAGTAAGTCTGGTCTATCTAATGGTAAATCTCCATAAACTTCATCTGTTGAAACTTGATGATAACGTTTAATACCATATTTTAGACAAGCATCCATTAATACTTCTGTTCCAATAATATTGGTTGTTAAAAATATTTCTGGGTTTTTGATTGAATTATCTACATGAGACTCTGCTGCAAAATTGATAACTACATCAAATTTTTCTTCTTCAAATAATTTATTTATAAAATCTCGATTGGTAATATCACCATGAACAAATTTGTAATTTTCTTTCGTTTCAAGTTCTTTTATATTATTATAATTTCCTGCATAGGTTAGAGCATCTAGGCAAACAAATTGATCTTCTGGGTATTGATTTACTACATAATGTAGATAATTGCTACCTATAAAACCTGCTCCTCCTGTTACTAAAAACTTCATATCTCTCCTACCTTTTCTTTACTAATTCTTTACAAAATCTATCTGTTGCATCTTGCCAACTAGGTAATCTATCAAATCCAGCATTTTCTAATTTATCTTTAGATAATTTAGAATTTCTAGGACGATAAGCTTGTTTTGTTCCAGTTAACTCTAAATATTCTTCCGTTGTTACTTTATTAACTTCTGTTGTTTTATTATTACTTCTAAAGATATATTCTGCAAATTCTGCCCAGGAACAATAGTTTTCATTTGTTACGTGATAAGTTCCATATTTTTCAGTCTGAGCCATATCTACTAATATTTTTGCTAAATCTACAGTATAAGTTGGCGAACCAATTTGATCATCTACTACATTTACTATATTATGATTTTCAGATAATTTTAGCATGGTCTTTATAAAATTATTACCATTGATACCAAATACCCAGGATATTCTGGCAATGAAATGTTTTTTATTTCTTCTTACTTCTTCTTCTCCTAGATATTTTGTTTTTCCATAAACGCTTTTTGGATTGACCTTATCTTCTTCTGTATATAGACCATCTTTTGTTCCGTCAAATACATAATCTGTTGATAAATAAATTAGCTTCGCTCCAACTTCTAAGGAAGCATCTGTAATATTTTTTGTTCCTAACACGTTTACTTTTTCACATAAATCTTCTTTTTCTTCTGCCTTATCTACTGCTGTCCATGCTGCACAATGGAAAATAACATCTGGTTTGTATTGTGTAATTATCCCATTTACTTTCTTCTTATCTGTAATATCCATGTCTTCAACATCTAATGCTAGATAGTCTGTTTCTCCTCTTTTATCTAATTCTCTGGTAAGGTCATAACCTAGTTGACCTTTTACCCCTGTAATTAAATATCTCATTATTTTTCTCTCCTAAATTTTGTTTTGCATTTTGCTAAAGTTGGTCTATTTTGATCTTTTTCTGATAGAATTGGTTTTTCTATATTGTATTGTTCAAATATTTCATCCCAGTTAATACCAATTTCTGGATCATTCCAAAGAATTCCATCTTCTAATTCTGGAGCATAATCATTATCAATTAGATATTGAAATACTGTGTTGTCTTCAAGACTTACAAAGCCATGTGCAAAACCGCGTGGTACAAATAATTGTCTATTGTTATCTGGAGTTAGTAAAACACTAGTCCAATTTCCATATGTTGCTGAATCTTCTCTTATATCTACTACTACGTCAATTGCAGCTCCTTGAATTACTTCTACCAATTTTGCTTGACATTTTGGATCTTTTTGAAAGTGTAGTCCACGTACTACTCCTTTACTACTTTTGCTTCTATTTGCTTGTACAACTTTTTCAAATCCTAATTCATCAAAATTTTTGGCAATAAAATATGGTGAAAAATATCCTCTATCATCGCCAAATCTATCTGGTTCGATAATATAACAATCTAATAAGTTTGTTTCTATTTTTTTCATATTTTCTCCTATTTTGTTTCTCTTATTATTTTTTGTAAATATTTTCCATAATTATTTTTCTTTAATAAATCTGCTCTTTCTTGCAATTCATCTTGATTAATCCAATTACGATAATATGCAATTTGTTCTGGACAACAAATAATTTTGTCTTTATTATTTTGAATTGTTCTTATCATGTTAGAGGCATCTAATTGACTATCAAATGTTCCTGTATCAAACCAAGTAAATCCTTCGCCTAACATTTCTGCCTTTAATTTCTTTTCTTGTAAATATAGGTCGTTTAAACTTGTGATTTCTAGTTCTCCTCTTGCAGATGGTTTAATTAATTTTGCCTTTGCTGATACTCCTTTTGGATAAAAATATAAACCTGTAATTGCATAATTTGATTTTGGATGTTCTGGTTTTTCCTCTACGCTAATTACATTATTATTTTCATCCAATTCCATAATTCCAAAACGCTCTGGGTCTTTTACTTGATTTCCAAAAATAGTTGCATAACCATTTTTAGCGTTTTGTGTTGCTTGTGCTAATACCTCATTAAAGCCATTTCCATAAAAGATATTATCTCCTAAAATCATAGCACATTCTTCATCCTTTATAAATTCTTCGCCTAACAAAAATGCTTGAGCTAAACCGTCAGGAGAAGGTTGCACTATATATTGGATATTTACTCCAAATTGTTTTCCATCTTTTAATAACCTTTTGAACCCTTTTTGATCCTCTTCTGTCGTTATCACTAAAATGTCTCTTATTCCTGCGAGCATTAAAGTTGATAGTGGATAATAAACCATTGGTTTATCATAGATTGGAACTAATTGTTTACTAATTCCTTCTGTAATTGGGTATAGCCTTGTTCCACTTCCTCCAGCTAAAATAATTCCTTTCATTTTTACCTCCTAATTAGACATCTTATATATAACACAATCAAAGATAGTTTGTTCGTTATATATAATAGTGCCATTTGAAATGAATTTGCTCTTAGATACTTTTTTACGTAGTATCTTTGACTGGATTTTAATATCCGATATTTGTTGATTTTATTTACGTTTTTATCAATCGTTACAGAATGGTCATGAATAATTTTTACTCGGTTATCCACTACTGATTTTTTGCCTATACTTTCTAATTTTTTAGCAAATATTAATTCTTCATAATATAAGAATGTGTTTTCGTCAAAATAATTTACTTGTTCTAAAATATCGCTGTCTACTACAAAGAAACATCCTGATACAACATCTACATAAGATTTATCTTCTTTATAATATTCATCCTTATAGTATAATTTTTTCTTTTTGAAGTAACGACTGATATATGGTAAATTTAGAAGTGCTTCAGTAAATGCCGTTGTTTTTTTCCAACCTCTATTTAAGGTTCCATGTTCTTCTATTACAGGACTTGCTACTGCGACTTCTTCCTTAATATCTGATGAAAGGTTATCTAAGTCTTTGGCATTTTTGATGATAATATCTGAATTAGAAAATATAATATTACATTTACCTATTTTTTTAATTAGATACTTTGCTCCTGTATTTAAACCGGATGCATATCCTTTGTTTTCACTATTTTTAATTATAGTAATATTGCCATTTTCTTGTTCTTTTAATTGAACAAAAGAATCATCGGTAGAGTTGTTATCAATCACTATAATTTGCGCAATATTTTTAAAATGCTTAATCTGATTTAATAGTTGAATTGTTGTTTTGGCGTCATTATAATTTACGATTACGAACCCTATTTTCCTCATATTCTTGCTCACTTTCATCAAATCTATTATAGCTCTTTTTCTCTTGTTAGACAACCTTAACTTTTGATTAGTGGCAATCCTGTTCTGTTTCGCTTATGATGTATTTGGGACGTTTTTTCACTTCTAAGTATAATTTTGATAGATACATTCCCATGATTCCGAAGAAGAATAGTTGTAGTCCTCCCATGAAAATCACGATACAAGCAAGACTTGGCCAACCACTTACTGGATCACCAAATACTAGTGTTTTTACAATAATTATTATTATAGTAATAAATGCTATTAGACATAGAATAAGTCCTATGATTGCTGATATTACTAAGGGAGTTGTAGAGAATGCTAATATTCCTTCTATAGCATAGCGAAATAATTTCCAGAAACTAAATTTAGATGTTCCAGCTACTCTATCTGGTGCCTCATACTCTATCCATTTGGTATTAAATCCTACAAAGCTAAAAATCCCTTTCGAGTAACGATTATATTCTTTCATATTTACAATGGCATCTACCATTTTCCTTTTCATCAGGCGAAAATCTCTTGCTCCAGGAATTTGTGGTGTTGAGGATATTTTTCCAATTAATTTATACCAGCAATTTGTAAAAATCTTTCTTAGAATACTATATCCTTTATGATTGGGACTATATAGCGCCACGCAGTCATATCCTTCTTTTTTTATATCTTCATACATGGTTATAATCATAGATGGCGGGTCTTGCATATCAGCATCCATAATTGCTACATAATCTCCTGTTGCATGTTCTAGTCCTGCATACATTCCTCCTTCTTTTCCAAAATTTCTGGAAAAAGAAATAAATCTTACTCGTTTATCCTTTTTAGATAATTCTCGCAAAATATTTAATGTATTATCTTTACTACCATCATTAATAAAAAGAAATTCAAAATCTACTTTATCCAATTCTTTGGCAACATTTGTAATTTCATTATAAAAAATTGGTAATGATTCCTCTTCATTATAACAAGGAACAATAACTGATATCTTTTCTTTTTTCATTTTCTACTCCTAATACTTTTATTATGATAATCTATCTAATAAGAAACATTTTTCTTTTAGATTTGGATATTTTAATAAAAATGCATCTTTATTTTTAGCATTATTAAAAATAAAATTAACATTTACTGATTTGTTTAACAATTCTTTTATGAATTTATTTTTTAGATTTGTTTTATCCATGTAAATATTATTATCAATAGATGCGATTTTGGTTAATTTTTCTTTTAATGAATCACAATTTTGATAACAGCAACTTCTTTTATATACTTGATAGTTTGCTATTTCAAACCAACATAAATTTATCATAAACATAAGTTGTTTTAAAATGTTATTACTTGTACTTGGGAATTTGGTTATTTCTAGTGATGAAGCTAGATTGTGTTTTTGTTTTGATTTATTTTTTTCAATTAGTAATATTTCTATTTTTAATTTATCTGGATTTGTTTCGTTTACCCAATGTGTAAGATTTCTTTCTAATTGATTATTTTCTCCTATTAGTAAAATATAGTCTTTTTTTCTTTTTACTAACATTAATAGCAATATTACTACTATTAGACTAACAGCCGGAGCAGTTATTATATGACCAGTAAAGAAACTTAAGAAAATACTTAAAATGATACTTACATATAACATATACTGTGTAAAATCTAGGCATTTTCTTTCTTTCATAATTAAATAGAAGATATATCCATATATACCAAAATAGATGATAAAACCAATTAGCCCATGGGAGTAATAAATATCAAAATAGTCCATCTCTACTGCTTTAGCTTCTTTTGCTCCATCTAGATAACCAATGCCAAATAACTTTTGATATGTTGTTGCTGATTTATAATCTTGCTGTCTATCTTTTAGAAATGTTAATCTTTGACTAAAAATAAAATGATCAATTAATGCTTCATCTTGAAACACTTCTGTAATATTATCTAATTTTAAATAATCTAGATGCGTTTTGATATTTTTATAAAAGTTAGTTCTTGGTAATATTAGAATGATTCCTGTTACAAATATTATTAAAGCAATCAAGCTAAGTCCAATTTTTTTTATTCTTTTTTGTTTGATTTCTTTATAGATAAACCATAGATAAGCAAAAAATATTGTAATTACTAATGATAATAATGGTGTTTTTGTCCCTATTGTCAATATGACGAATAAGTAAATAATGGAAATTATTAAAATAAAAAATATCTTTTTACAATTTATGAATATTAATAACATGATTGGGGTTAATAGTGAAATAATGCCACTAATTTCATTGGCAGAATTAAAAAATCCTAATGTTCCCTCTTTCGTAATTTCATAAGATGCAAATCCTAAATTTAGACAATTTGGTACTAGTATACATACTAAATAAGTGACTAATACAGTCATTAAAGTCATTTTACTAATTCTAATTTCTTCTTTTACACTATATAAAGAGATTAATAAAACTGGAAAATAGAACACCCTGCAAAGCCCTTGTATTTCTTCAAAGACACCTACTCCATCTTTATAGAGAAAAATACCAGTTAGGTAAAATAGTCCATAGATTATTAATAGACCATAATATATAAAATTTTGTTTCTTTTTATAAACAAATAATACACTATATATCATAAATATTAAAAAGAGAATTCTAATGATAATCCCAATTGTAAGATTTACTTTCCAGACATGAATTCCTATTCCTGTTATTAAATCTAGAATTGGTTGTAATAAAACAAAAATAATTAAAAGTGTGTTAAAATTTTTCTTTATCCATGTGTTCATATTTTCACCTTTCCAACCTCATTTTAACATACTCTTATTTTTTTGTATACTTTACAGTCTAGTTTTTGTAATTTGTTTCTATTTCCTTTTGTATATTATATAATGATATATATAAGATAATGAGGTGATTGAATGGATAAGAAGAATAGAAATTCTAATAATTATCAAAGAGACAATAAAAAGAATTATTCTAATAATCATATAGAAAATCAATTTAGGAAAGATTATAAATTTTCTAGAGAATATAAAAATAATAATTATCGTAAAAATCAGAAGCATCCTGTTGTTGCTGTTTTCTTGTTTCTTACTCTTCTTAGTAGCTTAGCTTCTTTCGGAATTACGGTGTGGACTGGACAAGGTAATTCTTACTTTTTCTATTCTTTGATTAGTAGTCTTATTTTAGTAGTATTTTCTCTTTTATTTGTTGCTATTTGTGTTACTAATCCTATTCGAAAAAAAGGGACTATTCTCTTAGGAAGTTTTTTCTTAGTTTTATTTCATGTCTTTTGTAGTTTAAATTCTTTAGGGGTGATTACTTTACCTTCGGTTGGCATTGTTGAAAACTTTACGGGTAAAAGTTTAACAGATGTTGTTTCCTGGGCAAGTAAGAATAATATTACTTTAAATCAGGATTATGAATATAGTGATATGGTACCTGCTTATCATGTTATTTCACAAGATGTTGAGGATGGTACAAAATTAGATGAAATTCAAGAGTTCTCTATTGCAGTAAGTCAAGGACCAAACCCTGATAAAGAAATTATTATTCCTTCGATGAGTGGATGGGATAGCGAACGAGTTATACAATATGTAGAAGATAATTATTTAAGTCAAGTAGAAGTTGAATTTGTTGAATCTAGTCAACCAAGTGATACTGTTATAGAACAAAGTGCATCTGGTAGTATGAAGCGAAGTGATGCATTAAAGATTATTTTCTCATTAGGTGAAGAAGTAGATAATAGTGATGTTAGTTTGAAAGATTTAACTGGAAAAAGTGAATTTGCTGCTGTATTTTATTTGAAACAACATCGTATTGCTTATGAATTAGAGCGCGTTTTTTCTAAAAAAGTAGATCGTGGTAAAGTTTCTAAACAAAGTATAGAGCCTGGTACAATGGTAAAAGTAAACAATGAGGAAGATAAAGTACTTGTTTCTATCAGTAAAGGAAAAAGTATTCAGGTTCCAGATTTAAAAAATATGAGTATGGTTGAAATTACAGAATGGGTTATTGCGAACGAATTAAAACTAGAATTTACAAATCAATACGATGATACTGTTAAAGAAGGCGATGTTATTAGTGCCAACTATGATGAAGGTGATAAAATTGAACAAGGAACTACCATCCGTGTTGTTATTTCCAAGGGAAGTCTAGTAATGAAAGATTTTGATTCTTTGGAAGATTTTAGATCCTGGGCACAAAAATATGGTGTTTCTTATGAAGAAGTACATGAGTTTAGTGAAGATGTTGCTCAAGGGGAAGTTATTTCTTATTCTTATCAAAAAGGTGATGTTATTAAAAATGGAGATAGTATTATTGTTACGATTTCTGATGGGAGCGAATGTAAGGTTCCTAATTTGATTGGTATGAGTAAAAAAGAAGTTATTGAAGCGTTAGAAAAAGTTGGTTTAAATTATAATTTTGTTACGCAAAATAGCAGCAAAGAAAAAAATACAGCAATCAAACAATCTATTAGTGCTGGTAGTACTGTTAGTAGTGGTACCACGATTACAGTTACTTTAAGTAATGGCAAAACCGTAGCAAACCGCGAAGATAACGATACATCTAATAGTTCTTCTTCTAACAACACTTCATCTAATAATAGTGGTTCTAATAATTCTAATTCTGGTAGTAGTTCTACTCCTCCTAGTTGTGATAAGAGTAAAACAACAATGGTATATATTTATGATGAATTACTATCTAATAATCCTTCTACTACTTGCTCTAATATTAAGAATGCTTATCCAAATGTTAATTTTTCTTGCCAATATGTATCACAAGGTATTGGTGTAGGTCTATTAGTCAATAGTAATGAAATTGATGCTCATGCTCTAAATCATTGTGATACCTATATATTAAAAATACAACAAAATTAAAGTGATGAACCAAATTCATCACTTTTTTACTACATTATGTCTTACTATACACTTGCAATAATAGCAGTACCATTACTTCCTAATCTATCTTGTATCCATACCCTTGCTATTTCATCTTTTACAATAACAGATAGATTAGACGTATTAGAAAACATATTATCATAACTAGTAGCATTAAATACTGCGCCTCGCATATCTATATAAGTTAGTGATATACATTCGTTAAACATAGAAGTCATTGATTCTACTTTACTTGTATCAAACATACTCAAATCTAAACTAGTTAAACTTCGACACTGAGTAAACATATTACTTATATTTGTTACGTTTGAAGTATTGAAACTACTTAGATTAAGATTTTCAAGATTCCAACACCCATTAAGCATAGAAGACATATCTGTTACATTTGAGGTGTTGAAGCTACTTAAGTTTAAATTTACAAGACTTGCAGCTCCCTGAAACATACCATCCATAGTTGTTACCTTTGAGGTATTAAATTTAGAAAGATTTAATTCCATTAAACTTCGACAATTCCAAAACATGTAACCCATATCTACTATATTGGATGTATTAAAATTTTCTCCAAAATTTATACTAACTAAATTTGGACAGTTATTAAACATATCACGCGTAGAAGTTACATTAGACATATCAAAACCACTTACATCTAAGCTTGTTAGACTGTGACAATTTAAAAACATACGGTACATAGATGTTACTTGACTTGTATCCAAATAGGTTAAATCAATAGTCTGCATATTAATATAGTTTATGAATAACTGATTGCCCTGATTGGCAATGATTCCTCCCCTTCCTCCAATTGTTACCTCATATCCTCCACTTCCATCATCTTCTATGTAAGCTATGACACTTTGATCAGAGGCAACTGATGCGTCCCACCATTCTATGATATTATCTGGAATATCCGTGTTATCTTTTGTTGTAATACTAGTAACCATAGTCTTATCTAAAGTAGATGGCCACCAACTACTTCCCTTCATAATAGGGTCTCCTTGTTCACTTACTACTCCGTCCATCGATTTAGATATCGTTAACTTAGACCACTTTGCTCGAATAATTACATCACTCTCTGGCATAATGAAATAATCTTTGTTTACTTTAGTAACATTATCTGTTACTATTTCCCATCCTTTAAACTGATATCCACTACAACTTGTTTCTTCTTCTGAAATAGATACTGTATCAAAAACAAAATATGCCTCTGCATCTGATACATTTTCTACACTGCATCCCTCAGGTGCATTTCCATCATAGATTACTTCGTAAGTATTAGATAAAGTTGGAGATTCTAAACTCGTAACATTTTCATCTATACCATTGATACTAGATATCACTTGTTCTTGCACATTTGTTGAATAAATTCCTGGAACATCATGATACTCTTCTTTTAACTTGATATCTAGCGTTAATTTCGCATGGCCTCCTGATCTAAGATTAGATATTGTCCATGTAACTTTCTGGAATCCATTTTCTTCATCTATCTTTACTTCTCCTATACTAGAATTAATATCCGGAATACTAACTAAATCAAAAAAATCATTATCAATAAAATCTATAATTTGAAAGTTATCATAATAAGTAGAGGTCATACAAAAGTTATCAATCACAGAAGATAGAGTTTCTGTTGTCGCTATCGTTTGTGTATCACTAACTTCTTTAATAGGGTCTAATATACCACTTCCCATTTCATACTGAATTGCTTGGATTGTAAGATATGGGTATTCACTTTTTAAATAGTTATATTCTGCAA
>CALVTC010000023.1 GCA_944359885.1 uncultured Bacilli bacterium
CAGCTGAAGATAGAGCAATGATAGAAACTTATAACAAAAAGGTTAATTTTATTGATTTTTCTAGTTTAGATAAGATAGCTAATGAAATACAAAAATAAAGACAAATTACAACTTATAAAGTAGATTTATTCTACTTTTTCTTTTGGATTAAAAGTATGATATAATGGAATAGATTTAAAACGAGGAAGTGATAATTATGGCAAATGAAGAAAAAGGATTTCAAAAGAATAATATTCATTGGTATCCTGGTCATATGGCAAAAACAAAACGAGAAATTCGTGAGAAATTGAATTTGATTGATATTGTTTATGAAGTGATTGATGCTCGAATGCCTAAATCATCAAAAATCGTCGATATTGATGATTTAATAAAAAATAAACCGAGACTTTTGATTATGACTAAGTATGATTTATGTGATAAGAATGAGACAAATAAATTTATTAAATATTATGAAGAACTGGGTTATCAAGTTATTCCTGTTGATTTGATGAGTGGTACTAATGTTAAAAAAATTATAGATATTAGTGAAGCTATTTTAAAAACTGAAAATGAGAAACGTAAAGCTAAGGGGTTGAAACCTAGAAACATTCGTGCTTTAATTTTAGGAGTTCCTAATGCTGGTAAGAGTACCTTGATTAATCGTTTAGTTGGTAAAAAGTCTGCTGGGGTTGGAAATAAACCTGGGTTTACTAAGAGTTTAAGTTGGATTCGTATTCATAAAAATATAGATTTATTGGATACTCCTGGTATTTTATGGCCAAAATTAGAGGACCAAGAATCTGCTCGTATTTTAGCTAGTTTTTCTTCGATAAAAGAGGAAATTTTAAATGAGGGAGATATTGCTTCTTTCATTTTGAGAAAAATGTATGAACTTTATCCAAACGCATTAGAAGAACGTTATGGTATTGTTGATCTAGATGATGATTTGATAGAAGCTTATGATATCATTGCAAGCCGTAGAGGAGCTCTTACTAAAGGTGGAGTTGCCGATTATGAAAAAGTTTCTCGTATTATTTTACAAGACTTTAAAAATGGATATTTTGGACCAATTACTTTTGATAGGTTGAATAGTAAAGAATAATTTTGTTTATTCTTTTTCTATTATGATAAAATTGGATATGGAAGTGGTTATATGACAAAAGAAGAAATATTTAAAAAATTAGATAGCTTAAAACTGGATAAAAGTAAATATATTGTTATTAGTGGTGCTAGTTTAGTGTGTCAGGATTTTATAGATGAGACTAGTGATATTGATATTAGCTGTAGTAAAGATTATTATGATTTGATTCCCTGGAACACTAAGAGTGGATATTTTGGTTATGAAGTCAAATACCTTGATTCTTTTGAAGTAGGGACTCAATTTTTTGATGATAAGAGAATTGTTGAAATTAGAGGATATCGATTTGCAAATTTAGTTTCTACTTATGAGTTGAAAAAATTAGAAAATAAGCCAAAGGAAAAAAAATTAATTCAAAAGTTAGAACTTATGGTATGCAGTCAGGATAATTATTATTTTGAACGTAAGTTGAGAGATAAAGGTATTCATTTGATTGCTGGTGTTGATGAAGTTGGTCGTGGTCCATTAGTTGGACCTGTTGTTGCTGCTTGTGTTATTTTGCCAGAGACATTTTCGTTAGATGGTCTTACCGATTCTAAAAAATTAAGTGAGAAAAAAAGAGAATTTTATTATGATGAGATTATGAGGCAGGCAATTAGTGTAGGGGTTGGTATTGTTTCTGAAAAGAAGATAGATGAGGTAAATATTTATGAAGCAACGAAATTAGCAATGAAAGAGGCCATTCATAATTGTAGTATTAAACCAGAACATATTTTAATTGATGCTATGCCGTTATCGTTAGATATTCCTACTACCTCTATTATTAAAGGAGATTTTAAAAGTATTACGATTAGTGCCGCAAGTGTCATTGCTAAAGTAACAAGAGATCGGATGTTAGATGAGCTAGATAAGAAATATCCTATGTATGATTTTAAAAGCAATAAAGGATATCCTACAAAAAAGCATTTAGAAGCAATAGAAGAATATGGTATTATTCCAGAGCATCGTAAGAGTTATGGACCAGTGCGTGATTATTTGGAAAAACAACTTTCATTATTTGAATAAAATTGTTTTGTTTTTACGTATGATATAGATAGATGGTTGACGAGATTGAAAAGTGTCAAGTTGATTGAAATGAATTATTCTCGTTGACAAAAATAAATTTTGTTAGTATAAGTATAAGAGTTAAGGAGGCGTTTTTATGGCCAAGAATTTAGTTATTGTCGAAAGTCCTAGTAAAAGTAAAACCATTGAAAAATATTTAGGAAAAGATTATAAGGTTGTTTCATCTAAAGGACATATTCGTGATTTGGCAACTACTGGTCCTTATGGTCTCGGTGTTGATATTGAAGATGGATTTAAGCCTAATTATGTTCCTATAAAGGGTAAGGGAGCAGTTATTAAGGAGTTAAAGAAAGATGTTAAAGATAGTGATATGGTTTATCTTGCTAGCGACCCTGATCGTGAGGGAGAAGCAATTGCTTGGCATTTAAAAGATGCTTTAGGTATTAAAGATGATCATTATAAGAGAATCTTATTTCATGAAATTACTCATGATAAGGTATTAGATGCTATTAAGCACCCTACAGTTATTGATGATAATTTGGTTAAAAGTCAGGAAACTCGTAGAATATTAGATCGTATTATTGGTTTTCGTCTTTCTAAATTATTACAAAGTAAAATTGGAGCAAAAAGTGCTGGACGTGTGCAGAGTGTTGCTTTAAAGTTGATTGTTGATCGTGAAAGGGAAATTGAAGCGTTTCATCCAGAGGAGTATTGGACAATTACAGCTATTTTTCCAGATTATGAGGCAGTACTTTTTAAATATAAGACTGATGATATTGAATTAAAGAGTGAAGAGGATGCTAATCGTGTATTAGATCAGCTTAGTGATACATATGTAGTAGAGTCTATTGAGACAAAAGAAAGAGCTAAGAAAAGTAAGTTCCCATTTATTACTTCTACTTTGCAACAGGAAGCTTCTACTAAATTAGGTTTTCCTGCAAAGAAGACGATGAGTATTGCGCAAAGACTGTATGAAGGTGTTGATCTTGGTAGTGAAACGGTAGGACTTATTACTTACATGAGAACAGATTCTACTCGTTTATCTGATGATTTTATTCAACCTGCTAGAAAATATATTGAAGAACATTATGGTAAAGAATATATGGGATATGTGAAACGAAGTAAGAAAAAAGAAAATGTTCAGGATGCCCATGAAGGTATTCGCCCTACTAGTGTTCTCCGTACACCAGAAGTTGTAAAACCTTATTTAAAGTCTGATGAGTTTAAGTTGTATTCTCTTATTTATAAACGTGCTCTTGCCTCATTGATGGCAGATGCTAAAGTAAATCAGACTACAATTGTGTTTGATAACTGTGATTATAAATTTAAAACTACTGGTCAGGTATTACTTTTTGATGGATACTTAAAAGTTTATAAAGATTATGAATCTAGTGAAGATAAGATTTTACCAAAGATTAATGAAAAACAAGAATGTGTTACGACAAATGTTTCTAGTGAGCAACATTTTACAAAACCTCCAGCAAGGTATACAGAAGCAAGACTTATTAAGGAATTAGAAGAGTTAGGTATTGGTCGTCCTTCTACTTATGCTAAAATTATCGATACCATTAAAGAACGTAATTATGTAGAGATGGAAGATAAGAAATTTAAACCTACACAGATGGGAATTGAGACAACAGATAAGTTGCAAGAATTTTTTAGTGATTTAATCAATGTTGAATATACACGCGATATGGAAGAAGATTTGGACAAGGTAGCAGAGGGTAAAGAGGTTTGGAATGAACTTTTAGATAAGTTTTATCGATTATTTGAGCCTAGAGTTAAAAATGCTTTTTCTGATATGGAAAAGAAAGCTCCAGAAGAGACTGGCGAGATTTGCCCTGAGTGTGGTAGTCCTTTAGTTGTTCGCAATGGTCGTTATGGTGAATTTGTTGCTTGTTCTAATTATCCTGCTTGTAAATATATAAAAAAGGAACATCCAGAAGAAGTCGTTGTTATGGATTGTCCAGAGTGTGATGGAAAAATCGTAGAGAAGAGAACAAGAAAAGGAAAAATATTCTATGGATGTCAAAACTATCCAAAATGTAAATTTGCTTCTTGGGATAAACCGGTTGCTGGTAAATGTCCAAACTGTGGAAGTTACTTGGTAGAAAAAAATGGAAAAATTAAGTGCAGCTCTTGTTCTTATATAGAAGAGTAAGATGGACTTTTTATGAAAAATATGATATACTGTAGCTAGTTTGAAGGGGGAATCTTATGTCAGCTAGTATACAGTATTTTTTAGTTGCACAAGATAAAAATACCAATCATTTTGAAGTTGTGAAATTCTATCCAGAGGATTATCTTTTTTCTAATGCTAAACAGTTAGAGCAAATAGATTTATTTACAAGTTATTTTGCTAATGAGGAAGATTTAGTAAAATATTTGTATGAGAAAAAGCGTGTTTCTTCTTGTAATATGAATTTATCTATTGCCTTTGTAAAAAGTCGTGGATTAAAGTTTTATGAGGTTTTATATCAACAAAGTAATAATTCTGATTATTCTTATTTATTAAACATTGCAGAGAGTTTTTTGGGACATAGTGATAATCCATATTATCGGAAAGCTCAAACTATTATTAAAAATTTTTGTAAAAAAATTGAAAGAGATGACTTTCTTTATGATATGGTTACAAGTGATATGACTAATATTTATGGTCGATTTTTAGATTATTTTAAAACAAAGGGTCGTTATGATGGAATTAGTGGTTTAATGCAACAGGATGGTGAATGGTATTGTCGTTCATATGTGTTGCTTAGAAATATTTTGGATACGGAAATTTGTTATCAAAATTTGATGAAGATGCCTGGTGATTTTCTTGATAATGTAGTTAGTAATCATAAAAAGATAGAAAGAAAACGTTTAAAAGGAAAAACTGAGTTGTTAGATCAGTTGTTAGACCAAGTTTATCCCGATGTTGTACCTGGACAAATTAGTTTATTTGATTTTGGTAGAAATTCTTCTATAGTGACTTCTGTTGCTCCTAACGGAAGTATTGATAAAGTTGAACTTGAAAAGATTAAAGCAAATTGTTTAAAATCTGTCAAAACAAAAAAACATAAGAGGGCAATTCTTCCTGATTATTCTATGCTTGATGATATTATGAAACAAAACTATATATTTGATACATTAGAAAAGATTCCACAAGGTGCTTTCTATTTGAGTAAAGATGAGAAAGCTGAATTTAACTTCAATATTTTCTCTTATCCCGTAGAAGAAGAAAATAGAAGCGCGTTACAACATTTTCTAGATAGTACAACACAATTACATTTTTATCTTTATGCTCTTTTTTCTAATCGTTGGAAAGAAGCAAAGGAAAATGGAGAGTTTTATAGAAGTGAATTGAGTGATGATTTATATTATGAAAGAAAAAAGCTTAAAAAGAGATTTTCTAAATCAAAAAATGCTTTAAATCGTGCATATGGATGGTGTGTTGTTTATCGAGATTGTGTTTTAAAGAATTTTGATTATGAAATAAAGAATGGTGAAGATTTTGGAAAAGTATATCAAAAACATTGAGCAGTATTTAGATTATTTAAAATATCAAAAAAACTATTCTGATTATACTATCTTAAGTTATCATGATGATATTTTAGAATTTTTTGAGTATTTAAAACGAGAAGGATTAGATTATAAGAATCTGGTTTATAGTGATTTACGTTTTTATCTTATGTATTTGAAAGAAGAAAAAAAGGATAAAAATTCTTCTATTGATAGAAAACTTAGTTCTTTAAGAGGATTTTATCAATTTTTAGCTAATGAAGGAGTGGTTTCTAGCAATGTTTTTACACTACTAAGTGGACCTAAACGAGAAAAAAAGTTACCTAGATATTTTGAATATAATGAGTTAGAAGATTTATTTTTGGCATGTGATTTAGATGATTGTCTTGGACAAAGAGATCGACTTATTTTAGAGATGCTTTATGCAACTGGAGTTCGTGTGGGGGAATTGGTTTCTATTAAAGTTTCTGATATTTCATTTAATGAGAGAACTATTTTGATATTAGGAAAAGGTAATAAGGAGAGGATTGTTCCATATGGGGAATATTGTGATGAAATTCTAAGATTATATTTATCAAAGGGATATTTAGAATTAAATAAAAAAAATAGTCCTTACTTGTTTTTAAATTACCAAGGTGGTAAACTAACAGAGCGGGGTGTTCGTTATTTATTAGAACAGATTATTAAAAAAACTAGTATTCAAAAACAAATATCACCGCATATGATTCGCCATAGTTTTGCTACACATTTATTGAATCAGGGTTGTGATTTGATGACTGTACAAAAATTACTTGGTCATGAAAGTATTAAGGCAACGCAGATTTATACTCATGTTACAACTGATCGATTAAAAAATGTTTATCAAAATAGTTTTCCAAGGGCACATATTACAAAAGATAAAGTAGACAATTAGGAGAGTGTATATGAAAAAAATACAAAAAGATTTAGTAGGAATCGTTCCAGAAGAATGGATGTTAGAAGTTCCAGAAGTTAGTTTTTTTAAGGATGGTAATTTAGATTTGGAACATTGCTTTACAGAAATAGATCAATCTGTAGTAGAAAGAGTTTCTAAGAATTTACAATTTTTTTCTAGCTATTTCACTAAATTAGCAGCAGTTGAAGTGTTAGATTCTGTTAAAGATGATTCTTATTTTTCTGATAATTCTTGTTTAGAGAGTATGATTGATGAGTTGTATGAAAAAGTAAATGAAGATGAAAGCGTTGTAGATTTAAGAAAAGATATTATTTCTAGATATTTATATTCTTATGAAGAGTATTTGGATAAGATAGATGGTGATCGTGATTTTTATTTACAAGAAGAAGCTATTACTACTTCTTTAGAAGAAGATGCTGCTAGATTACAGGAAGAAGAATCTTTTGATGATTTTATTTCTTATCGCTTTCGTACTTTAGAAGCTATTATTGCTCATCGCAAGCGTCATTTTGGAGCGATTCCAGATTCTGAGTTTGCATATGATGCGACTGTTATGGAATTAGAAAGTAATATTAATCAATCTTTATATTGTCATCATTTGGATTTTTTAGAATTATTATATCCAGAAATGTATGGCCAAGAAGTTGCTTTTCAAACATATCTTACTTCAGAAAATAGAGATTTAGTAATGAAAGAGATTGAAAAGATGGATGCTTGGAAGAATGCAGGAGATGATTTTCATACTGAATTTTATCAAGTGATTTCTAATGATTTGTCTAATAATTTTGTTAAAGAAAAGAAAATTTCGTTTTAGTAAGAGTTTAAATCTTACTTTTTTTTGCCTTTTTCTTTTCATTTATGGTATATTTGCGATATAATGTTATTAGTTTGGTGGGTGATGTTATGGAGATGGAGTTTTCTTCTCAGGAAGAGTTGTATCAAAGAGTACAACCTGCTCTAAAAGCGAAACTTGCTGAATTACATCGTTTAGGATATTCTTATATTCAATTAATTGATATTTGGAAATATTTAATTGATAATAAGTGGAAAAAGTCAAAAGATTTGACTCTTTCTGATATTGTAGATGATATTTTACATGTTGATAATCGGAAGTTAGATGAATATTTGAAGGGTACTTTCGTCAGGAAAAGAAGAAGTCAAGATGTGATTGAAACAATTTAGAGAGGTGAAGAGGTATGAAAAATAAGCAAGGAAAAGGAAAAGTGATTGGAACAGCTATTGTTTTAGTCTTGGTTATTATTGGATTATGTTTTTTATGTATTCCTTTATTTCGTGATTTAAAGTTTGGTCTTGATTTACAAGGTGGATTTGAGATTTTATATCGTGTAGAATCTATTGATGGATCAAAAATGACAAGAGATAAGGTAATGGCTACTTATAGAACATTGAGTAAGCGTATTGATAGTTTAGGAGTAACGGAACCTGAAATTACGGTTGAAGGAAATAATCAAATTCGTATTAAGCTTGCTGGTGTTACAAATCCAGAACAAGCTCGTGAACAGTTATCTACGGTTGCGACACTTTCTTTTAGGGATACGAATGATAATTTACTTATGAGTAGTGATGTGCTTGTTTCTGGAGGTGCTAGGGTTACACAAGATTCTTCTGGAAATCCGGCTGTTTTATTATCTGTTAAAGATAAAGATGAATTTTATAAGGTAACTAATCGAGTAAAAGATTATAGTGAAAATATGATAGTTATTTGGTTAGATTATGATGAGAGTGTAGATAGTTATGCTAGTGAAGGAAGTTTATGCGGTACACAGGAGTCTAATTGTTTGAGTGCTGCTACTGTATCGCAAGGTTTTGCTAGTGATGTTATTATTCAAGGTGATTTTACTGAAGATGAAGTAGAAAATTTGGTAGATTTAATTAATAGTGGTTCTTTACCAAGTAGACTTACAGAGATTTCTTCTCAAACTGTAGGTGCATCTTTTGGTGAAGATACTTTACAGACTACTTTTGTTGCTGGTATTATTGGTGTAGTTCTTATTGTTTTATTTTTACTATTCGTATATCATTTTGCAGGATTTATATCTGCTGTTTCTGTTCTTATTTACACATTTTTAGTATTTTTAGTATTCTGGGTAGTTGGAGGAGTTTTAACTTTGCCAGGTATTGCAGCTTTGATTTTAGGTATTGGTATGGCAGTAGATTCTAATGTTATTACGTTTGCTAGAATTAAAGATGAATTATATAAAGGTAAGAGTTTACCTTCAGCATTTAAAGAAGGTACCAAATCAAGTTTTAGTGCTATTGTTGATTCTAATTTAACAACTTTATTAGTTGCTGTTATTATGTTTATCTTTGGAGAGTCTACTATTAAGGGATTTGCTACTATGCTTATTATTACAGTCATTATTACTATGTTGACTATGGTTGGACTTACTAGAGTTTTATTACGGTTGTTTGTTAAGACTAATTACTTTAATGATAAGACGAGACTCTTCATTAACGTAAAGAAAGAAGATATTCCTGATATTAAAAAGAATGAAGCTGTAAAAGTAGTTCCACTTAAGAATTTTAATTTCTTTAAATTTACAAAACCATTTATTGCTTTATCTGTTCTTATTTTAGTACTTGGTGTTGTTATGTTTTGTGTTCGTGGTGCTAATCTAGCTATAGAGTATCAATCTGGTACAGATATTACAATTGTTAGTGATCAAAAACTTACTGAAAAGAAGCTTAGTAAAAATTTAGAAGAATTAAAATTAGATAAAAAAGATATTAGTATTAATCAAGATGAAGCGGTTATTCGCGTTAGTGATGTATTAGAAGGAGATGAAGTAGATAGCGTAACACAATATTTTGCTAGTAAATATGAAGCACAAACTAATATTGGTGTAGTTTCTAATATTGTTCAACAAGAACTTGTTAAGAATGCTATTATTTCTGTTTTACTTGCATTAATTGGAATTATTATTTATATTTCTGTTCGTTTTAAATTTAGTTATGCTCTTGGTGGTGTAGTTTCTTTATTTCATGATGTGTTAATTATCTTTGCATTATTTTCTATTTTCCATTTGGAAATTTCTACGATGTTTGTTGCTGCAATATTAGCAATCATCGGTTATTCTATTAATGATACGATTGTTACATTTGATAGAATTCGGGAACATTTAAATGAGATGGATGAGAAAAAAATTACTAAGAAGACTATTTGGGATGTTACGAACAGAGCTATTTGTGAGACTTTTGTTCGCTCTCTTCATACCTTTATTACTACATTAATTCCTATCGTTGTGTTATTATTAATGGGTTCTCGTGAGATTTTAACATTTAATCTTGCTATGTTATTTGGACTTATTGTTGGTGTTTATTCATCTATTTATATTGCAGCTGTTATTTTTGCAGCGGTAGAAGCAAAAAGTGTTTCAAAACCTCGTAAGAAAAAAATTATTTATACAGATGAATATGAAGAAAAACCGGTTAAAGGAGTTAACTGCTAATTACTGGAGGTGGTAATTGTGTCTCAATATAACGCTAATCTTAGTTTCCAAGATGTATTAGAAAGAGCTAAGACTTATATTACAGATTTAGAACAATTAAAAGTTATTGAACAAGCTTATTTGTTTGCCAAGGAAAAACATGCTGGACAATTTCGAAAAACGGGTGAAGATTATATTATTCACCCTTTAAATGTCGCTATGATTTTGACAACTATTTATGCAGATTATCAGACGATTTCTGCTGGCTTTTTACATGATGTATTAGAAGATTGTGATTGTACTCCAGAGGAGATGACAGAAAGGTTTGGTTCAGAGATTACGAAACTTGTACAGGGTGTTACAAAGTTAAGTAAAATTCATTTTTCTACTGAGAATGAGTATTTAATTGATTATTATAAAAAAATTATTGTTGGTATGAGTGAGGATGTTCGTGTTATTATTGTTAAACTTGCTGATCGACTTCATAATATGCGTACGTTGTGGGCGACTCCTCCAGATAGACAAAAAGTAAAAGCACGTGAAGCGTTAGAAATTTTAGCGCCAATTGCACATCATTTAGGAATTCACAAAATCAAAAGTGAACTTGAAGATTTGGCACTTCGTTATTTGAAACCTGATGTTTTTTATGATATTGCGGAGAAGTTAAATAAAACTAAATTAGAGCGTGATCGTACTGTTGTTGATATGCAAAAAGAAGTTTCTGATTTACTCACTGAACATCATATTATACATGAAATTAAAGGTAGAGCAAAGTGTATTTATAGTATTTATAATAAACTAAATAAAGGGAAAAAGTTTAGTGATATTTATGATTTGTTAGCATTACGTATTTTAGTTCATACAGAACAGGAATGTTATTTGGCATTAGGAATTATTCATTCTAAATTTAGGCCTTTACCTAAGAGATTTAAAGACTATATTGCGATGCCAAAACCTAATATGTATCAGTCCTTGCATACTACGGTATTTGGTATTGATGGATATTTATTTGAAATACAAATTCGTACTTATGATATGGATGAAATTGCTGAAAATGGTATTGCTTCTCATTGGGCATATAAGGAAAATAAGGGGTCTAATAAAACTGCTAATTTACAATCCACTACAGAACAGAAATTACAATTTTTTAAGTCTATCATTGATTTGAGTCATGATAAGATGAGTAGTGAAGAGTTTGTTAATAGTGTTAAAGATGAAGTTTTAAATAATAATATTTATTGTTTTACTCCAAAGGGTGATGTCATTGAATTACCTAGAGGAGCAACACCAATTGATTTTGCTTATAAAATTCATACTAGGGTTGGAGAAACTATGACTGGTGCGATTGTTAATAATGCAATTGTTCCATTAAATTATGAATTACAAAATAATGATATTGTTCGTATTATTACAAATAAAAATGCAACTCCTTCTATGGAGTGGATTAACATTGTTAAAGCTACTACTACAAGAAATAAGATTCGAAATTTCTTTAGTAAAAATGAAAAAGAGGTTTATATTGAACGTGGTAAATATGCATTAGAAAAAGAACTTCGTAAGAAAAAATACTCTATTTCAAACTTTTTCAGTGATGAGAATTTGAAATTGATAAAAGACGAGTTTAAATTAGACGGAGTAGATGATGTTTATCTTTCTATTGGTAATGGAAAAATGTCTGCTTTATCTATTATTAATTCTATTTATAAGGAACAAGATACTCCAGCTCCAAAGGTTGTTAAAGTCACATCTAAGAATATGGATGCTGATATTATTGTTAGTGGTATTGATAAAGTAAAAGTTAATCTTGCTAATTGTTGTTGTCCTGTATTTGGAGATGACATTATTGGATATATTACGAAGGGAAATGGTATTACTGTACATAGAAGTAATTGTCATAATTTGGAAATGTTAGAATCTAGAACACTTGAAGTACATTGGAATACTAATGTTAATAAACGTTATTTAACCAATTTATTAATTTACTCTAATAGTCCAGAGAATCATATGTTAGAACTTATTCAGACTATTTCTAATATGAATGTTAGTGTTGATAGTATTAAAACAATGAGTAAAGTTGGTGCAGTTTTATATGAAGCTAGTGTTTATGTTACTGGTCTTGATCAGTTAGGAAAGTTAATTTCTAATGTAGAAAAACAGTCTTATGTTGATCATTGTGAAAGGATGATGCGATGAGAGTTTTAGTACAAAGAAGTGGAAATTCATCTGTTTGTGTAGATGGTAATACACTAGGTCAAATAGAGCATGGACTTGTTGTATTTGTTGGTTTTACAGATGGAGATACTTTAGAAAATATTTCTTATTTAGCTCGTAAGATTGTTAATCTTCGAATATTTCCTGATCAAGATGGTGTAATGAATAAAAGTATTTTAGATTTTGGTGGTAAGATTTTATCTATTTCACAGTTTACGTTGTATGCAAATTGTCAGAAAGGCAATCGTCCTAGTTATATGGAAGCGATGAATCATCATGAAGCAGTTCATTTTTATGAATTATTTAATGATGAGTTGCGTAAATATGTAGAAGTAGAGACTGGAGAGTTTGGTGCTGATATGGAAGTTTCTATTACTAATATTGGTCCTACAACAATCTGGTTGGAAAGGTAGGAATCTTGTTTCGTAAAGAGCTTAATTACCCATTAATTAATTTTACTGTATTTATGTTTTTAATTTTTATAGGGATAACAAATCTTCAATTTATTATGAAATTTTTTCAAAATATTTTGACGATTTTTCTCCCTTTTTTATTAGGATTTATCGCTGCTTATGCTATAAATCCTTTTGTTGTTTTTTTAGAAAAAAAGACTTCTAGGTCTATTTCGATTGTTTTAGTGATTGGTGGTATTTTATTTTTATTAGGATTTTTAATTTTTACTATTTTTCCTATTTTGTATCAGCAAATTGTTGGGTTTACTATCCAGGTGTTGGAAGTTTTAAATCAACTTAGTAAAAAGATACCTATTTCATCTTCTAAATTAGGAGTTTCTTTTACACATTTTTTTAATCAGATTTTACAAAGTGTTGGCTCTTTTACAACTGATATGACATTTCAAGCATTTGGTGGTGTTTTTCAGGGAGTTAGTCAGTTTATTATTGGTTTTATTAGTTTTATTTATTTTTTAGTTTATATGAAAAAGATTCGAGCTTTTTTTCAAGAAGTTTTGAGAATTCGCTATCCTAAAATATATCGCTATTTGTTATGTTTGGATTTTAAGATGATTCAATATGTGAAAAGTCTTGGTATGATGATGTTATTTCAATTTTTAGAATATTCTTTTTTGTTTTTTTTAATCGGACATCCTCATTTCCTTGTTCTTGGTATTCTTATTGGTCTTTTTACTATTATTCCTTATTTTGGAGGGTTACTGGCATCTTTTATTGCTATTGTATCTGCTTTTATGATTTCTAAAAATTTATTTTATGCTACTTTGTTTGTTTGCTTTGTTTTTCCCATTGTTGATGAGTATTTGATTTCTCCTAAAATTTATGGTAAGACTAATCAGATTTCTCCAGTTGTTACGATATTGGTATTTAGTGTTGGAGGAAGTGTTGGTGGGATTCTTGGCATTATTTTAGCAATTCCTGTTTATGTTTTTATAAGAACTACAATTATATTTTTCTTGGACGATGCGAAAAATGGTATTCAATATATGAAAAATAGTTTATAATAAATAATTATTAGGGAGTCATTATGAAAAAGAAGCAATTAGTAATGTTAAATAAAAATATAAATGATGCAAAAAAATATTTTTTTGAATATGATAAGCTAGAAGATAAGGCAAAAGCTTATGCTACCTATTGTGCGTTATTGGATTATTATGAAAGTGTTACTGGAAAATGGTTAGATAATTTATTAAAGGAATACATTACTGATGATATACGAAATATTTATCAATCGTTGGTCTATCATAATTTAGATAATTTAGTTAGATATAAGGATTACCATAAAAAGATAAGTAAAGCTTCTTTTTTAGAAATTGATTCTTTCCTACAACGAGTTGTTGACTTTTCTTGTTTGAGTGATATTGATTATAATTATAGACTTAGTAAGGAAGATAATAAGGAAAATTGGGAGTTGTTTTTTCAGTATTTACAGGAACATAAGGAACTTGCTGATATATATTTTAAAATTGCCTTAGAAGGGAATTGCTATTTTTCTAAGTATAGTACAGGTGGTTTTTTTGATGTTAATTATATTAGTGAAAAATACATTTTATTGATAGGAAAAGGTAATAGCAGTCTTGATACAGTTGTTAATATTGTTCATGAATTAGGTCATGCTAGTGAGTATCAATTCGATGTTGATAGTCATCATACTTTTGGAAATTTAGAGTTTATGCAACAAAATTTATTTTCAGAAGTTATTTCTCGTTATTTTGAACAAGATTTTTTAGAATATTATTTAAAGCATACTTCTCAGAAGATTGGAGGAGTACTAAAGGCCATAGATTTTTTTAATAATTGCAAAGATAACTTGTATATAACTTATTTGTTTTCTAATTTGGATGATAATTCTATTTATCAATTCCAAGGTAAGGGGGTTTTGGTTGAAGTTTTAAAGCGAGTTACTAATTTGGATGACTTTGATAATTTTGATAATCTTGTTGTTTGTGGAGATACTGAGATGATGTATGGTTATGGTTTTTTAATTTCTAGTTATTTATTAGAACATCCAGAAAAAGTTGATAGATTCTTAGGAATGAGAAGGGAGGAGTTTAGTCCATATCTATTGAAAGAGTTAGGGATAGAAGAAGATAATGTTTGTGATGTTATTGATAGTAGATGTCAAAAAGTTTTTGGAAAGTATTTGTAAAAAATGTTGAGAATTTTTGATTCTTACTATATAATAAATATGACTTCTTTGGAAAGAGTATATTTTATGAATTAGATAGAGAGAGTATGGTTGGTGGAAATACTTTATGAAATAAGATTGAAGACGTCCAAATAAAGAGAAGCGGTTTACCTCGTTATTGGTTATAAGAGTTATAAATTAAGGTGGCACCACGGAGAATTTCGTCCTTAGAAGGCCATCTTTTTATTTTTAGGAGGAGATTTTATGATACAAAAACCAAAGGGATGTAATGATATTTATGGTAGAGAAGCTAAGATTTGGAAGTATGTAGAAAGTATTATTGATGCAACGATGGAAAAGTATAACTATACTTATATTCGTACACCACTTTTTGAGTTTACAGAATTATTCCATCGTGGTATTGGAGAAAGTACAGATATTGTTACCAAAGAGACGTATGATTTTGTCGATCGTGGGGGAAGAAAAATGACTCTTCGTCCAGAAGGAACAGCAGGAGTATGTCGAAGTTATGTGGAAAATAAGATGTATGGTGATCCTAATCAACCAGTAAAAGTTTATTATAATGGAACGATGTATCGATATGAAAGACCTCAGAGCGGTAGAGATCGAGAACTTACCCAATTTGGAGTAGAGGTATTAGGTACTGATGATCCAATGAGTGATGCGGAAGTTATTTCTCTTGCAGTTAATATTTATAAGATGCTTGGGTTAAAAGAGATTAAGGTTCATATTAATTCCTTAGGTGATCAAGCGTCTCGTAATAATTATCGAGAAGCTTTGATTGAGTATTTTAGACCTCATATCGGAGAACTTTGTGAGGATTGTCAAACTAGATTAGAGAAGAATCCTTTACGTATTTTAGATTGTAAAGTAGATCAAGATAAGGAGATTTTAAAAAATGCTCCAAAGACGATTGATTATTTAAATGATTCTAGTCGTGAAAGATTTGAAAAGGTAAAAGAATATTTAGATATTATGCAGGTTAGTTATGAAGTGAATCCTAGTATTGTTCGTGGACTTGATTATTATAGTCATACTGTTTTTGAAATTGAGGCTAAAGTAGAGGGATTTGGAGCTAATAATATTATTGGTGCTGGTGGAAGATATAATCAATTGTGTAGTGATATTGGTGGACCAGAGGTTCCTTGTATTGGCTTTGCTTCTGGAATTGGAAGACTTGTAATGGCCTTAGAGTTAGAAAAAGTAAAATTACCAATTGTTGAAGATATTGACTTGTTTTTAATGTATGTTAATGAAGATGAGAAAAAATATGCGATGTATTTGGCACAAGAATTGAGAATGTCTGGATTTATAGTAGATACAGAGTATACTGGTCGTAGCTTAAAAGGACAATTTAAGCAAGCAGACCGTTTGAATGCTAAGTATATAGCTGTACTTAATAGCGAAGATTTAGATAATAATGAGATAAAGATTAAAAATAATAAGACAAAAGAAGAAGAAATTATTAGTTTGGATGTTTTGATTTATTATTTAGATGAAAAATTAAATACTGGTGTTGAAGAAATTGACGATGATTGTTGTGGCCTTGATTGTGATGGAAGTTGTCATTGTCATAAACATCATGAAGAGGAGGAGTAAAAAATGGAGTCTATTCGTTTGAAGGAATTAAAGAATCATTATGGTGAAGAAGTTGTAGTCAGTGGTTTTATTGATAATATTCGTAATTTGCAATGGGTGCAATTTCTTGTAATTAGAGATGATTCTGGTAAAGTACAAATTACAATCGAAAAAAGTGAAGAGAAAAATAAAGAAATGGTGGAACTTGTTAATCATTTGACTTTGGAAAGCACGGTAAAAATTACTGGTACTTTGATGGAAGCTCCTAAAGTAAAGTTAAATGGAATGGAGATTATTCCAAGTAAAATTGAAGTAACTAGTCATAGTGAAGATGAACTTCCTTTTACTTATAAAGATTTATCTCTTGTTAATTTAGATACTCGTCTTGATTATCGCTTTATTGATTTAAGAAATGAAAGTAATGGTTTTATTTTTAAAGTACAATCTTGTTTGGTTCGTTATATGAGAGAGTATTTATATTTACATGATTTTACAGAAATTCATACACCAAAATTTATTGGAACAGCTAGTGAAAGTGGGTCGGATGTGTTTGAAGTAAAATATTTTGATAGAAAGGCATATCTTGCTCAAAGTCCACAATTTTATAAGCAAATGGCTATGGCAGCTGGGTTTAATCGAATTTTTGAAGTTGCTCCTGCCTTTCGTGCGGAAAATTCCAATACAAGTAGGCATGCTACAGAATTTACTAGTTTCGATGTTGAATTTTCTTATATTGATTCTTATTTTGATGTAATGAAGTTACAAGAAGAGATGATTCAATATGCTTTTCAAAAAGTACATGATTTATATGGGGATAAAATTAAAGAACTTTATGGAGTAGAAGTAGTAGTTCCTAGTGTTCCTTTTCCAGTTATGAAATTGAGTGATGTTTATCAAGAGTTGGAAGAACGTTACAATTATCATGTAGATGATAGTGAGAAAACAGATTTAACAACAGAAGCAGAACGCCTTTGTTATCAACTTTCTAAAGATAAATTTCAACATGAGTTTTTGTTTGTTATCGATTATCCTGCTGAAAAACGTGCTTTTTATCATATGAGAGATAAAGATGGGAAATTACAAGGATATGATTTATTGTGGCGTGGAGTTGAGATTACTACAGGAGCACAAAGAGAACATCGTTATGCAGAGATTAAGAAAGCAGCTTTAGAAAAAGGGCTTGATAAAGATGTAGAATTTTATTTGGAATTCTTTAAATACGGTTGTCCTCCACATGGTGGTTTTGGTATGGGAGTTGATAGACTTACTATGCTATTACTAGGAATTCCTAGTGTAAAAGAGACACAGTTCTTGTTTAGAGGGCCTAATCGTTTAAATCCTTAATAAAAGACTTTTGGTCTTTTATTTTTTTATGGTTTTTGATATACTGTTTTTATAAAGGATATGAGGATACATGAAAGAAGAAAAGAGAAAAAAAGTTGGCAGTAGTATTGGAAAAATTATTCGGAAAAGAAAGCATTCTCAAGAGCAGAAAAGATTAAAGATATCTGATATTAAACATGGTGAAGGTGCTCATGTTGGCCATTTATTAAATCGGATTAAGGCAAGAGAAGTAGAACTTACTTTTTGTTGTGTAGTGTTATTTTTAGCAATTATTTTAATCGTTTGTTATTTTATATTTTCTTCTGTACAAGATCGTAAGGATTTTAATATGACGAAAGTAGGAGAGTTAGAGGTCGTTTTTCAAGATAGGGGAGAGACTTTAGGAAATGTTGTTAATTTGACTCCAGTTGATCCGGTTTCTGATTTGGATGCTGGAAAGTTAGAAGCTTATGAAGTAGAGATTGAAAATACTTCGGATGAAAGTCAAAATTTTCAAATTCGCCTTTTGAAAGATGTAGCAATGGTACAAGAAGATGGATGTAGTGAAAAACAAATTCCATACCCTTATATTCATTATCAAGTAGATGATGGAGATATTTTTGCTTTGGATGCTACAAAACGTTCACCTATTATTTATACAATGTCTTTAAAGGCACATGAAAAAATAGTACTTCCCATTCGTATTTGGGTTGCAGATTCCTTACCAAGTGAATATAGAGATTATCATTATCATGGTAACTTGGTTGTTAGAAATGTAGAGAGTATTAAATAATTATTATAAAAAATACTCTAGAGTAATTGAAAGTGTAAGATAAAAGTAGATAGTAAAGATGGTATGACCCCCGTTTCTTAGACAAAATAGAAGCGAGGTTTTTATATGAGTAAATTAAGTTATGAAGAGAAAATTGATATATACTATAAAAAATGGACAGTCAAGAAAATCAATTGTCAACGAATACTAAAAACAGAAATGATTTATGATCAAGAAGATAATTATATTTATTATTATATCATAATAGAATTAAAAAAATTAAAAGGACTGTCTCCTGTAAGTTACAGGTTACAATCCTCTAATTAATACTAATTATAAACTGTCCAACTTTTGGGGCTGTTCTTTTTTGCTGTTTACTTTTTATTAATTGTCTATAATTTGACAAAGTTCTATCTTTTTTTTTTCGTATAATCCATTTCATAAAGGTAGCTACTTTATGATGTATAAATTCGCGACTTTTCTATTCTTTTCTACACTAAATATACTATATTTTAAATCTTTTTACAATGATATTGCTATTTTTCCAAAGTAAAATTTAGTAAATTTGGTAAAAGTTTCTTTTTTATTTAGTCAAAATTTTAGTCAAATTAGAAATGGAGAATAATTGAGATTTTAGTCGGAATTTAACAGTATATATTTTAATTTAAAAGATTTTATTATTATTTCGATATTAATTTTAAAATCTATAAAGAAAAAGAATTTACTTTTTGTTTATTTAGTCAGAAAGATAGTCAATGCTAAATTATCCTTTACAAAATAAGGACAAATCATAAAGTAGCTACCTTTATGATTATATCATGTGTATTATTAAAGGAGAAGAGCAATATGTTAAAAGGACTGAACCGTTTTATAGATAAATATAGAAAAGAAACCATTGCATTTGGAGTACTTTTTCTTGTAATAGTAATTAGTCTTATGGCAAATTCTTTTGCTTCCGCTGCACCTACACCTAGTATTTTTCTTACGTCTGAGAAAACTAGTTATGAAAACAAGGAACCAGGTTCCTGGCAAGTAGAAAAGAGTGCAAAATGGATTTCTAGGAATACGGCAAGAATTACTTTTGATATTAATACGATTTCCATGTCAGAATATGAATATAGTGATGTTATCTTTCTATTAGATGTATCTAGTTCGATGTCTGGAGAAAAGATTAATACTTTGAAAGAAGCGGTGTCTAGTGGTATTGAAAAAGTCTTAGATAACGAAGAGAATAGAGTAGGAATCATTACTTTCGGAACTACTTCTGAGATTGTATCAAATCTTACTAATCAAAAAGATAATCTTCTAAATGAAGTCAATCAATTAGAAATGTTAGGTAATACTAATTATTATCAAGCACTTGTTAATTTAGATAACGTCTTACAAGGATATCAGAAAGAAGAAAATAGAGACTTAGTCGTATTATTTATTACAGACGGTCTTCCAGATAAAGATACGCCGAATCAGATTGCAGAATATAACTATTTAAAAAGTGAATACCCATATCTTACAATCCAAGCAATTCAGTATGAAATGGGAAGTGGTGTGTTAGCCCCTATTAAAGAAGTTAGTGATACACAAACAATAGCGACAATAGAGACACTATCTTCTATGATTGATAATTTCTGTATGACTTCTACTTATTATGATGATTTTCAAATTATAGATTATATTGATAATGACTATTTTGATTTAAGTAGTCTTCCGGATATTAATTCTAGTATAGGAGAAGTAGAACTAGAAGAAGAAAATGGTCTGCAGAAAGTTATATGGACGATATCCAATTTTAAATCAGGAGGCTATGCGAAGTTAACGATAGATATTAAATTAAAAGAAGAGTATCATGATGATTCAGGTACTTACCCAACAAACATGCAAGAGCAAGTGATATCTAGTATCAATGGTATAGATGAGAGAGTTTCAAGTATGGAAGTACCAAGGATATCTAATACCTATGA
>CALVTC010000024.1 GCA_944359885.1 uncultured Bacilli bacterium
TTTTAAAAAAACTGCCATTTACTCTTACAAATATGCTTTTAGAACAGAATCTGAAATTTAACTTTTCATTTCACTAATGTAATGAAGAATTCAAAAAAATTGATAAATTTATGAATTTATTAGAAAATTCTGGAGTTGGAAAAATTATTGAAAATATATCAAGTAATAAAATTGTTGATTTTATAAAAACAATAAAAGATGATTCTTCAAAATTAAATATAAATAGTCTGAAAAATTTCATTTCAATCAATAGAGATTTTACAATCAATGATAATCCTTATAAACCATCAAAAGGTGAACTAGCAATATTATCATTACAACATGACTTATTAACAAAAAAAGATTACGATATATTTTTAATAGATGAGCCAGAGGCAAATCTTGGCAGTACATATATAAATGATGAAATAGTCCCATTATTAAATGAACTAGCACGTTCTAAGAAAAAAATAGTCGTTGCCACTCATGATGCAAATATTGCAATTAGGACAAGACCTTCTTGTTCGATTTTAAAAGTAGTAAATAATGATCAATATAAAACTTATATTGGAAATATGTTTACTGATATATTACAAGATATAAATTCTACCAATAAATTAAGTTGGAAAAATGAAAGTATAAAATATTTAGAAGGTGGAAAAGAAGCATTTGAAGAAAGAAGTGATTTATATGAATAAAATTATAAAAACAAATATATTTTTTGAAGATGATATTGCATATATTAATTTTAACTTTGATGTCCCTATAAAAATTAATATTATGTCTGATGATCAAGAAAATTTAAGAAAAGTATTTCAAAATATTCTTGAATTATTTATTAATGATATGAATATTGAATTTGAATTTAATAAAGAAAAAGATGATTTATATTCTGAAACAGCCGAAAAATATATAAGCCATATTAATAATGAATTAAAAATACTACGCGAAAGTTATCCAATAAAATAACTTTTTAGTATTTTTCTATTTATTATTAATTTTATCTATGGTATTATTGATATAGAAATTGATATTACTTATCAAGAAGTGAAAAGTTGTAGATAACTTTACCACTTGCTCCATTGAGAGATTTGTTCGAACTTTTCGAGCTTTTGATATAAGAATGATCAATCAAAATGATTGATTTTTTTGTTTATAAGGAATTTTCTTGTAAAGATACTAATTTTAAAATCTGGTAAACAATAATTGATATGTGAACAAATGCATTATATGATATTCGTATTAGGAGAAAATGCTATGTATTAAAGGTATCTATTCACAATTAGTCAGATCAAGTTCATTCAAAAAACATTTGGTTGTAGTCGCTTTGTCTATCATTATTATTTAGAAAAATGCATTGATAGAATATAGAAGAATTAGAAAGAAACTAATTGCTTTTTCATATACTTTAGTAGGTGATTTGATGAGTGATTTTGTTTTTTCTTTAATCGAGTCTTTTGGTTATTTGGGAATGTTTTTAGGAATGGTTTTAGAAGCGGTTATTATTATCATTCCAAGTGAGGCAATTTTGGCTACAGGTGGTATTTTGGCGAGCAGAGGTATTTTTTCTTTCTGGGGTGCTTTTTTTACTGGTCTTATTGGAAGTGTTTTTTGTGCGATTGTAATTTATTTCATGGGTTATTTTGGTGGAAGGCCCTTTGTTAGAAAATTTGGTAAATATTTTTTTATGAAAGAAGAAGATTTAGAACGTAGTGATTCCTGGTTTTCTAAATATGGAATGTTTGGGGCATTAATCGGGAGAAATTTTCCGATTGTTCGAACTCTTATTTCACTTCCTATTGGTATTATGAGACTTCCTTTTTTTAAGTTTTTAATTTATACTATTTTAGGATCAATTCCATGGACTTTTTTATTTGTTTATTTAGGTTATACATTAGGTAATGGTTGGATTTATGTTAGTGCGAAAGTTACTTGGTTAAAAGGACCAATTAAAATTTTATTGATATTTCTTGTTGTTAGTTATTTTTATAAGAAAATAAAAGAAAAAGTTTTGAAAAAATAAATTATATTTATAGACAATGTTTTGAGTAAATGTATATTGTTAATTATCAATATTTAGAATTTTTGCTATTGATTACTTTTTAGATTTTATAACTGGGCATATATAAATGTGTTCAGTTTTCTTTTATGTTTTGTTTGAAGAAGTATATTATATGTGATAAAATTATTATAAGATAGGTAAGATATGAGATAAGATTAATGTCTTGATTATAGGTAGGTAGCATATGAAGAAAGTAATTTTGAAGATTGAGGGTTTGAAAAAGTCATTCGGATCTAAAGAAGTAATTAAAGATTTTGATTTGAATATTTATGAAGGTGAGTTTTTAACTCTTTTGGGATCTTCTGGGTGTGGAAAGACGACAATTTTAAGAATGATTGCAGGATTAGATTCTGTAACAGAGGGACATATTTATATTGATGAAAAAGAAGTTACTACACTAGATCCTAAGTATCGAGAGGTTAATACAATTTTTCAGAATTATGCGTTGTTTCCGTTAATGACTGTAGAAGAAAATATTGGTTTTGGTTTAAAGATGAAGAAAGTTGATAAAAAAGTGATTAAGCAACGTGTTCAAGAAATGTTAGAACTTGTTCATTTACAAGGATATGAAAAGAGAATGCCTAAAGAGTTATCTGGTGGGGAACAACAAAGAGTATCTATTGCTAGAGCGTTGATTAATAAACCCAAGGTTTTATTATTGGATGAACCATTGTCAGCATTAGATCAAAAATTGCGAAAAAGTATGCAACTTGAATTAAAACAATTACAGAAAAAATTGGGTATTACTTTTATTTATGTTACACATTCACAAGATGAAGCGTTAACGATGAGTGATCGTATTGTACTGTTAAAGGATGGAAAGATAGAACAGGTAGATACACCTATTAAAATTTATGAACATCCTAATAGTTTATATACAGCTCAATTTCTAGGAGAATCTAATTTATTTACTGGTACAGTTTCAGTCGTTGATGAAAAATACACTTTGGTGAATGTTGATGATCAAGTATTAAAAATACTCTCTCAGAAATGGAAAGTAGATGATAGTTTAGATATTATTTTACGACCAGAAAATATTAAAATAGATGTTAAGAATAAGCAAGAAAATGTTTTAGAGGGAAAAATTGTAGAGTCTATTTACGATGGAGCTTCTACTAAATTAATGATTCGTGTACAAAAGAGATTAATAAGTGCAATGTATTTAGGGAATGATAAGCTATATAGTAAAGGACAGGTAGTATCTGTTAGCTGGGATATTGAAGATGCTATTGTATTAAAGAGGGATGTTTATGAAAAGTAAAAAAGTATGGAAGTTTTTCTTTCTAGTTCCTGTTATCCTTTATGTCACTTTATTAATTGCTTTACCTTTGTTATATATTTTATTTATTAGTTTTTTAAAAAGTGATTATTATGGTGGTATGATTTCTAGTTTTACTATTCAAAATTATATTGATGTATTTGACCAAGTATATGTTAGTGTATTTTTAAAATCGATTGCTATAGCGGGAATTACTACGTTGATTTGTATTCTTATTTCTTATCCATTTGTACTTGCTATTTCTCATAAGAAACCTAGGACTCAGAAGATATTGATGACGCTTGTTATGGTACCATTTTTAACGAATTCTTTAATTCGGATGTATGGCTGGTTAGTTTTACTTAGAAAGTCTGGTGTCATCAATCAGGTTTTGTTAGGAATTGGTGTTATTGAAGAACCATTATCCCTTATGTATAATACGTTTGGTATTTTAGTTGGAATGGTATATACGTTGTTACCATTTATGATTTTACCTTTATATAGTTCTATTAGTACAGTTGATAATAGGTTATTAGAGGCGGCTAGTGATTTGGGTGCATCAAAATTTAAAACTTTTTTTAAAATCATTGTTCCTCAGACTTTACCAGGATTATTTAATGGTAGTTTGATGGTATTTACTCCAGCGTTAGGATATTTCTTTATCACCGACATTTTAGGTGGTGGGAAATTTATGATTTTAGGTAATCTAATTAAAAATCAATTTTTAACAGCTCGTAATTGGCCATTTGGTGCTGCTATTTCTATTGTTTTGGTACTGGTTACTTGTGTTTTTATCTTTTTGTATCGAAAACTGGGCGGAAAGATGGATGATTTAGGAGGTGCATCATGAAAAAAATAATGGAAAACCTCTATTTAGTTTTGGTATTTTTATTTTTGTTTTTACCAATTGCAGTGTTGATATTATTTTCTTTTAATACTTCTAAGTTAAATATTGTGTTTCAAGGTTTTACTTTTCATTGGTACTTTGATTTATTTCAAAATAGAACTCTTTTAGAAGCTTTATTTCATACCTTAATTGTTGCGGGTGTTAGTACTGTTATTTCTGTTATAGTTGGAACGATTTCTGCTTATGGTTTACATAAGTATAGTTTTAAAGGGAAAAATCTTATTAATGGACTTCTTTATATTCCTGTTGTTATACCAGAAATTGTTTTAGGGATTGCTTTGCTGTCTGTTTATACTTTGCTTGAATTGGAATTAGGACTTTTTACACTTATTTTAGCACATATTTGTTTTTGTATTCCATTTGTTATTATAAGTGTTCGTTCCGTGTTAGAGGGAATGGATCCTCATATTGAAGAAGTTGCGAGTGATTTAGGAGCTAGTAAGTTTCAAATTTTTACAAAAATTGTAATTCCTATGTTAATGCCTGGTATTTTAAGTGGAGCACAACTTGCATTAACTCTTTCTTTGGATGATGTTGTAATTAGTTATTTTACAGCTGGCCCTGGAGCAAATACATTACCACTTCAGGTTTATTCTATGATTAAAACAGGAATTACTCCTGATGTTAATGCTCTTATTACTATTATGTTGGGTATTGTGTTTATTATTCTTACTATATCTACTGTTGTTCAATTAAGACGATTCAAGAAGGAGAGTAGTGTATGAAAAGTGGTATTCGATTTGGAAGTTTATTCTTGATTAGTTTTTTTCTACTATTTTTATGTTCTGGGTGTTCTTCGGATGATGTTGGAGTTGTTAATGTATTGAATTGGTCTTCTTATATTCCGGATTCTGTGATTCGTGATTTTGAACAAGAGACTGGTATTCAAGTTAATTATAGTACTTATTCTTCTAATGAGGAATGTTTGGCTAAGGTTTCTTCTGCGAAAGAAGGTACTTATGATTTAATTTTTCCTAGTGATTATATGATTGAAATTATGATTTATCGTAATATGTTAGAAAAATTTGATTATTCTAAGTTGCAAAATGAAGGAAATATTGATTCATTTTATTTAAATCAGTCTTTTGATCCTGGTAATCAATATTCTTTACCTTTTGTTATGGCATCTACTGTAATTGCTGTTAACCGAGAGCATATTTCAGATGAGATTCGTTCTTATTCGGATTTACTTAATGATAAGTATCGAAATAATATTACTTTAATTGATGATCAAAGAATTATTATTGGTATGGCACTTCTTGCTAATGGATATGATATGAATACAGTTGATGAGAGTGAATTGAATGTTGCGAAAGAGTGGTTGCTTCAGTTAAAACCAAATATTAAAGCTTTTGATAGCGATAGTCCTAAAAACTTCTTAATTACTGAAGAGGCGGATATTGCGGTGTTATGGAATGCAGAAGCAGCACTTGCTTATCAAGAAATGGGAAATATTGAATTTATTTATCCTGAAGAAGGGACTGCACTTAGTATGGATAATTTTGCAATTCCTAAGGGTGCAAGACATCGAGAAGAGGCTTATCAATTTATTGATTATATTTTGCGTGAAGATGTTATGAAAGAAATTATTGAGTCATATCCATATAAGAATGTAAATTGGAAAACTCAGAAATTGTTGGATTCTAATTATTTAGATAATATTGCCTCTAATATTCCTTCTTATATTATTGAGCAAGGAATTTATGTTGAAAATATTGGGGAGTCTGTCAAACTATATGATAAGTTATGGGCAGAGATTAAGTAATGGTCTTAAGTAAAATACTGTCATTATGTGTATAGTGATGGAAAAAGTCTTATACAAATTAATGATTCGTGTTATACTTTAGATATAAAATAAGGAGGTAAGATAATGAAGAGAGATTACGTAGATACAAGTGATTTTTCGAAAGGAGAATTATTGGATATTGCGAATTTGGGGATTCTTATTAAGAAGAATTTAAAAGCTGGTTATCCACTTAATGTCTTGTATCACAAGTCGCTTGGGATGATTTTTGAACAAGCGTCAACAAGAACTCGCGTTTCTTTTGAAACGGCGATGACACAGTTAGGAGGACATGCTCAATATTTGGCACCTGGTCAAATTCAGCTTGGAAAGCATGAGACTTATTATGATACAGCAAAGGTGTTATCTCGTCTAGTGGACATTCTAATGGCTCGTGTACAGAAACATGAATCTATTGTAAATTTGGCGAAATATGCCGATACTCCTGTTATTAATGGAATGAGTGATTATAATCATCCAACACAGGAAATGGGAGATTTAACAACTATGTTAGAGCATTTACCTGCTGGTAAGAGAATTGAAGATTGCAAGATTGTTTTTGTAGGTGATGCTACACAAGTTTGTGCTTCTCTTATGATGATTGTAACGAAGATGGGTGGACATTTCGTTCATTTTGGTCCCAAAGGTTTTCAATTAAATGAACATTTTCAAAAAATTGCGGAAGAGAATTGTAAAGTTAGTGGCGGTAGTTTTTTAGTTACTGATGATGAAGATGTGGCAATTCCAGGAGCTGATTTTATTTATACAGATGTTTGGTATGGTCTTTATGAATCAGAATTGCCTGAGGAAGAACGTAAAGCAATTTTTTATCCAAAATATCAAGTGGATATGGACATGATGAATAAGGCTGGTGCAAATTGTAAATTTATGCATTGTTTACCAGCTACACGCGGTGAAGAGGTGACCGATGAAGTAATGGATTCTGACCGTTCTATTGCTTTTGATGAGGCAGAGAATCGTTTGACATCCATTCGAGCATTACTTGTTTACTTTATGGGTAAACGTGATGAGACGATTGCTATTTGTAAAAAGAATTTAGGAGAGTAAGTATGGAAAAGAAAATGAAAAAGAAAAAATTTAAGTTAATAGATGCCATACTTGCAACTGTATGTATTACATTAGTTGCTGAAAGTGTAGCACCTACTGCAGCTATTGGAAATTCACAATATTTTTGGTGGATTTTGTTAATTGTTGCTTTCTGTTTACCATACGGTTTAATTACTGCTGAACTTGGAAGTACTTTCCGTAGTGAAGGTGGTATGTATGACTGGGTTAAGAAAGCGTTTGGTAAAAAATGGGCAGCTCGTGTTGCTTGGAATTATTGGATTAATTTCCCATTATGGATTGCGTCTTTGGCAGTTGCTGTTACAGATGTACTTGCTGGTATTTTTGGGATTGAATTATCCATTGTATGGTTATTAGTTTTACAACTTGGTTATACTTGGTTAGTATCATTCCTTGGTACTCAACGTATTAGTGATAGTAAATGGTTAGTTAATATTGGAACATTTTTTAAGATTATATTCATGGTAGGATTAGGATTACTTGGAATTTATGTATTCTTAGTTACTGGACAAAGTGCTAACCCTATTCAAAGTGTTACTGATTTACTTCCTAGTATGGATTTAGCTGGTTTATCTTTTATTTCAGTTATTATCTTTAATTTCTTAGGATTTGAAGTGGTAGCTACTTATACAGATGATATGGAAAATCCTAAAAAGGAAATTCCTAAGGCACTTATTATTGGTGGTGCGTTGATGGCACTATTCTATATTTTACCTGCAACTGGTATTAATATTGCTATGACTACAGAGCAGGCAGAGGTTGCTGGAATTACAGATTCTTTTGCTATTTTGTTAATGCAGTTAGGTATGAATGCTGACTTGGTACGTATTATTGTAATTATTGTTGGTTTGATGTTTATTTATACAATGATTGCTAATATTGTTTCTTGGTCATTTGGTGTTAATAGTGTTGCAAAATATTCTGCTGATGATGGTGGACTCCCAAAAATCTTTAGTAAAACTAATAAAGAGGGAGTTCCTTATATGGCATCTATTATGAATGGCGTTGTAGCATCTGTTGTTGTTATACTTGGTGTTATTTTAGGTGTTGTTAGTGAAGAAGCTTCTAATTTATTCTGGACATTCTTTAGTTTTAGTTTGGTAACTTTATTGATTAGTTATATTCCATTGTTCCCAGCTTTCTTAAAACTTCGTAAGACTGATAAAACAAAAAGGGCTTATAAAGTACCTGGTAATAAATTTATGCTTAATGTAATTACCTGGGTACCATTCGTATTATTGATAGCTGGTGTTATCTTTACATTGTTTATTGACTTTACTTGGCCATCTATTCAAGCTAATTTACCAGTTATTATTGGTGTTATTATTTCCTTCATTATTGAAGAGATTCTTGTTAGTAGAGTAAAGAAAGAGGGTTAAAAGATGAAAAGGTTAGTTACAACTCCAAAAATTGATGGATTTAGAATGCCTGGTGAATTTGAACCTCATCGTGGTACATATATGATTTGGCCGGAAAGACCAGATAATTGGCGTCTTGGTGCGAAACCTGCTCAACATGTTTTTGCTCAGGTAGCTAATACGATTGCTAAGTATGAACCAGTTACTATGGTTGTTTCTTATGAACAGTATGCAAATGCTAGACATATGTTGGATCCTAAAGTAAGAGTGGTTGAGATGAGCAGCAATGATTCTTGGATGAGGGATTGTGGAGCTACATTTGTTGTTAATGATAAAGGTGATATTCGAGGAGTCGATTGGTATTTTAATGCCTGGGGTGGACTTGTTGATGGTCTTTATTTCCCATGGGATAAAGATGATGCCATTGCTCAAAAAATGTGTGAGTTAGAAGGATGCGATAGTTACCGATTACCTGATTTTATTTTAGAGGGTGGATCTATTCATGTGGATGGCGAGGGAACAGTAATGACTTGTGCTGAGACTTTACTTCGACCTGAATCTGGTAGAAATGTACCTCATATGACAAAAGAAGAAATCGAAAAAACATTATGTGATTATTTGGGGTGTACAAAAGTATTATGGATTCCTGAGGGGATTTATAATGATGAGACAAATGGTCATATTGATAATATTTGTAATTTTGTTCGTCCTGGAGAAGTTGTTCTTGCTTGGACAGATGATGAGAGCGATCCTCAATATGAAATTAGTAAGAAAGCTTTAGAATATTTAGAGAGTGAAACTGATGCTAAAGGCAGAAAGATTGTTGTTCATAAACTTTATACTCCTAAACCCATTTTAATAAGTAAAGAGGAAAGTTTGGGAGTAGATGCAGTAGAAGGAACACTTCCTCGTCAGGAAGGAGATCGTTTAGCTGCTTCTTATGTTAATTATTATACTGGTAATGGATTTATTGCTTTACCAATATTTAATGATCCTAATGATCAAAAGGCTATCGATTTATTGCAATCTTTATATCCAGATCGTGTGATTGAACCTATTTACGCTAGAGAAATTTTACTAGGTGGTGGAAATATTCATTGTATTACACAACAAGTTCCTAGAGGAGATAGTAAATAGTTTTGAATGGAAAGGTAGGCCTATTGGTTCTACCTTTTTGTTTTGTTGGATTCTTATGTTGAAATGAAGAAGATGATAGAAGTAATTTTAAAGTAGAAAGTTAGAATTTTATTTGTAGTTGATTTATAATTAGTTTGAATAAGAAATGAATTTTTAAGTTTATAGATAGGAGTGTTTAGGTATGAAAAAACGGATTGTAATTGCTCTTGGAGGGAATGCGTTAGGTAATAGTCCAGAAGAACAGTTAAGACTTGTCCAAAGTACTGCTAAGGTAATTGTAGATCTTGCAGATACTTATGATATTGTTGTCACTCATGGAAATGGACCTCAGGTAGGAATGATTAATATGGCAATGGAAGTTGCGCATGATGAGGTTTCTTCTCCAGATGTTCCTTTTGCAGAGTGTGGGGCAATGAGTCAAGGATATATTGGGTATCATTTGCAACAGTCTATTCAGGAAGAATTGTATAAAAGGCATATGAGAAAAAATTGTGCTACTGTTTTGACGCAAGTAGTTGTAGATAAAAATGATCGTGCCTTTTTAAATCCTACGAAACCGATTGGTAATTTTTATACGAAAGAAGAAGCGTTAGAACTTGAAAAAACAAGGGGTTATATTTTTAAGGAGGATGCTGGTAGAGGATATCGTAGAGTGGTAGCTTCTCCTGAACCTAAGAGAATTGTTGAAGCAAAAACAATTAAACTACTTTTACAGAATCGTAATATTGTAATTGCTGGTGGAGGTGGAGGAATTCCTGTTGTTTCTTATTATCGTAGGTTAAAAGGTGTTGATGCTGTCATTGATAAGGATAAGACTAGTGCTAAGATTGCGATGGATATTAAGGCGGATATATTTTTAATCTTAACAGCAGTGGAGAAAGTTTGTATTCATTATAATACTCCACAGCAGCAAGAACTTGATTTTTTAACTCCTAGTCTTGCTAGAAAATATATCGAAGCAGGTGAATTTAAACCTGGTAGTATGTTACCTAAGGTTGAAGCTTGTTTGCAGTTTGTTGAACATAATAGACATGGAGGTCGTGCTGTGATTACATCACTTGATAAGGCAAAACAAGCGTTAGAGGGAAAAACTGGTACTGTTATTGCTAGAAGAAAATAATACTAGAAATGTCTAGTATTTTTTTTGATTATATGTTATAATTGGGAGCGACATAAAGAGGTGTTATATATGAAAAAGAGAAATGTAGCAATTATAGCGCATGTAGACCATGGTAAAACTACTTTAGTTGATGGTATTTTAAAACATTCTGGAATGTTTCGTGATAATGAAGATGTTTCTAATGTATCAATGGATTCTAATGCATTAGAAAAAGAGCGTGGAATTACGATTTTAGCTAAAACAACAGCATTAGATTATAAGGGAGTACGTATTAATATTTTGGATACACCTGGTCATGCTGATTTTGGTGGAGAAGTAGAGCGTATTATGAATATGGTAGATGGAGTTATTTTAGTGGTAGATGCATATGAAGGTGCTATGCCACAAACTCGCTTTGTGTTAAAGAAAGCGTTTGAAGCTCATGTAAAGCCAATTGTTGTTGTTAATAAAGTAGATAAACCTAGTGCTAGATGTAGTCAGGTCGTTGATGAAGTTTTAGATTTGTTTATTGAACTTGGTGCAGATGAAGAGCAACTTGATTTTAAAGTTATTTATGCATCTGCTTTAAATGGTACCTGCTCATATAGTGATGATTTAAGTACTCAAACAGAAGGTTTTGGTGAAATTCTTGATACGATTTTAGAAGAGATACCAGAACCAAGTGGAGATAGTAGTAAACCATTACAATTTCAACCTGCTCTTTTAGATTATAATGAATTTGTTGGAAGAATTGGTATTGGTCGTGTTCATAATGGAAAAATCAAAACGGGTGAAGTAGTTACTTGTTGTCGTTTAGATGGTTCTACGAGGCAATTTAGAATTCAAAAATTATTTGGTTTTTATGGGTATAAACGTATTGAAATAGAGAGCGCTGAAGCTGGAGATATTGTTGCAGTTGCTGGACTTAGTGATATTTCAGTAGGTGAGACTTTATGTGATAATGATCATATTCTTCCTTTACCATTATTACATATTGATGAACCAACTTTGCAAATGACATTTGGTGCTAATTCTTCTCCATTTGTTGGTCGAGATGGTAAGATTGTTACTGCTCGTAAGATTGAAGAGAGATTGATGAGAGAGACTCAAAGAGATGTTAGTTTGAAAGTGGAGCCATATACAAATGATAGTTTTGTTGTTAGTGGACGTGGAGAATTACATTTAAGTATTTTAATTGAAAATATGCGCCGTGAAGGATTTGAGTTAGAAGTTTCTAAACCTAAGGTTATTATCAAAGAAAAAGATGGGGTTAGATATGAACCATATGAAGAGTTGCAAATTGATGTTCCAGATGATTCGGTTGGAGCTGTTATTGAACAGTTGGGTCTTCGAGGAGCAAAAATGGAAAATATGACAAATATTAATGGGCAAACTCGTTTATTATATACAATTCCTTCTCGGGGATTGATTGGATTTTCTACTGATTTTATGACTCTTACTAAGGGATATGGTATTATGTCTCATAGTTTTCAAGAGTATAGACCTTATGAGAGTGTTGATGTAGGAGAGAGAAAATTAGGGGTTTTGGTATCTATGGAAAATGGTTCTGCAACAGCGTATTCTATTGGAAACTTAGAGGATCGTGGTGTGATGTTTATTGAACCAGGTACTGAAGTATATGAGGGTATGATTGTTGGTGAGTGTAATCGAGATAATGATTTAGCGGTTAATGTTGTTAAAGGAAAACAGTTGACGAATACTCGTGCTGCTGGAAGTGATCATACAGTAGTATTAAAACGCCCTCGTCCAATTACTTTGGAATATGCACTTGATTATATTAATTCTGATGAACTAGTAGAGGTTACTCCTAACTTTATTCGATTAAGAAAAAGAATCCTAAATACAGAGGAACGTAAGAAATTTGATGCTCGAAATAAAAAAAGTAGTGAAAAATAGTTAGAAATAGCTATTTTTTATTTGCTATTTTGATTGCTTTTTACTATAATGAAGATAATAGAGGGTGATCATGATGGGACGTAGAAAAAAATCAAAAGAAGAATTAGAAGAGTTAACAAGAACACAAGTACTTAATTTACAAGAGTTAGAGCGTGCTGCAAATTATGAGAAAAAAACTAGCAAGAAACCTGCTTTTGTTTTTGCTTTGCTTGGTGTTTTCTCTATATCTTTAGGATTATCTTATCCAAGTATTACTAATATGTTAAATAGTCGTGGTGAAGAAGATAGACCAGTTGTTTCTGAATCTAGAGAACAAGAAGTAGAGGAAGATATTACTACTGTTAATCCTTTAACTTTGACATGCAATATTACGCAAGCAAATCCTGAGGATGCTAATTTAGTTAATACGACTACGTATACTTTTCAGTTTTTAGAGACTGGTACTTTAGGTAATTATCAAAAGGTTATGGATATAAAGGTAAATACTCCAGTTACACAGACACCTGCTAGTATTGTTACTTTAGATAGTTCCTTGTCCAATTTGATGCAAACACCAATTACTGGTTATGTTTTAGAAAAGATTCCTAGTGCTAGTACAACGCCTAATGTTGTGGATGGTTATCAAGCTAAATTAAATGTTGATTTAACCCAGTTAGATGTTACTTTGTTAACCCCACTTCATACTAGTAATAGTTTTGCTAATGTAGAGTTTAGTTCAGCTGATACGAGAGATGGTATTAATCAAAGAATGATAGCAAGTGGATATCAATGTCAATAAAGTAGAAACATCATTTGAATGTTTCTTTTTTTTGCAAAAAAAAACTGCAGTTAAGCAGCTTTAGCATTTTTTAATAATTCTCTTTTTTCTTTAGTTGAAATTCTTACTTTTGTTCCGTCTTCAAGTCTTACAACTTGTAAGTTTAGTTTTTGTCTTTTTTTTGTAGCTCTTAAAGAGTGTGATCTTAAATTTTTAACATTTCCTTTTCTATTTGATATATTAGTTGCCATATACTATCCTCCTTTGCTCTTTTTCTTTCTGCTTAATAACTTTAACATAAAAATTATAAGAAGTCAAACAAAATCGTTATTATTCCTTGTTTCTATTGAATTATTATTTATTATCTATCATAGAGGATGATACTTTATGATTCTTATTTTATATATTATTTATCTTTTATTACATTAAATATACAATATTTTTTCTACTTTTACAATGTAGTTTTTCTTTTTTCTATAGAAATTGTAGTGCTTTTTTGTCGAATTTTCAGTTTTATTTAGTCAAATTTATGGTCATGTTTTTGTAGTTTTTGTCTTTTTATTATTATATTTTAAAAATATATCTTGGTAAGATTTTTAATTATTAGATAGTCAAATTTTTAGTCATTTTAATTTTTCCTTAGATAATATAACGAAAAATCATAAAGTATCATCCTCTATGATTAGTTTATTTTTATTTGATAAGGAGATTTTATGGTAAAATCATTTTTTGATGTTGTGAATAGATATAAGCAATTCGTGATTAGTATTGGGGTTTTGTTATTAGTTATTTTAGTTGGGGTTTCTACACCATCTTTTGCTTTATCTTTTGTTGTACCATCTGTTGTTATTTCTTCTGAAAATGAAGATTATAATAAAAATGATCCTGGCGCTTGGCAGATAGAAAAAAGTGCAAAATGGATTTCCAATGATAAAGCAAGAGTTACTTTTAATGTTGATACTATTGCGAAAGTTGATTATCAGTATATTGATGTTATTTTTGTATTAGATATCTCTAGTTCTATGGTGAAAGAAAAAATTGATAGGGTAAGACAAGATATGACTGAATTATTAGATACTTTATTTTCTAATGCCGGAAATAGGGCAGCTTTAATTACTTTTAGTACTGAGTCTCAGATTGTTTCAGAGTTTACAAATAATAAAGATTTGCTTGTTCAAAAAATTAATGATTTACAATGTCATGGAGATACAAATTATTATCAACCCTTGGTTAATGTAGATAATATTTTAAAGAATTATCAAAAAGAGGAGGGGCGAGAAGTCGTTGTTTTATTTTTGACTGATGGATATCCCAATAAAGATACTCCAAATCAAATTGCTCAGTATCGATATTTAAAAAGTGAGTATCCATATATTACGATTAATGGAGTTCAATATGAAATGGGAAGTAGTATTTTAGATCCAATTAAAGAGATAAGTGATAATCAATTTTATGCTGATATGGATACTTTAAATAATATTTTATTTAGTGCTAGTGTTCTAGGAGAGCTTTATGAAGAGTTTCAGATTGTGGATTATATTGAGGATGAATATTTTTTGTTAGAAAGTGAAGATGATATTGTAGTAAATTGGGGAGAAGTGAAATTAGAGGAGGAGAATGGGTTACAAAAAATAACTTGGACGATTCCTAGATTACCATCAGGATATTTTATAACGTTAACTATGGATTTACAGTTAAGGGTAAACTATCTTGATCGTGGTGGTAATTATTCTACCAATGAACGAGTGCAAATTATATCAAATATTGATAATCAAACAGAACAAGTTACTAGTACATTAACTCCAGTATTACAAAGAGATCATCAAGTATTTTATGATGGAAATGCACCAGATGGATGTAGTGTAGAAAATGTGCCAGAATCAGAGATGTATTTTGTTTTTAATACAGTATCTATATCAGAAGAAGAACCAACTTGTAATGGATATCAGTTTAAAAGATGGGAAGTTGTAACAGATGGTATTACTAAAATTAATGATGATTATTTTGTTATGCCAGATGATGATATAGTTATACGAGCAAAATGGGCGAAATTAAGTATTTCAAAATCCATGGATGGAATAGTAAGTGAACAAGAAGATCCTATTATGAAAGGGCAAGATTGGTGGCCTTCTTCTTTGGATAAAAGTACAGTTACTAGTATTGTAACAAAAGATAATACGGAGATACCAGCGACAGCAACTTCGTCTTGGAATGTAGATGTTAATGATATAGGAAGTGTTGTTGCTTATTTGGAAGATGATGGTAGCGGAAATGGTTATTATAAAGTAACAATTGGTGGAGATGGTGGAATTATTGCAAATCCTGATTGTAGTTATTTATTTTCAAGTTTTCGAAGACTTAATCATATAGATTTAACATATTTAGATACTTCTCAAGTGACAAATATGTCTCGTATGTTTTCTAATTTAATGTTATTAGGAGCAAACTTGTCTTTAGATTTAGGTATGTTTGATACTAGTAACGTGGTGGATATGTCTTTTATGTTTAGTCAGTCCACTGCTATAATTGATTTAAATATTACTAGTTTTGATACGTCAAATGTCACAAATATGTCTGGAATGTTTTATGCACTTCCTCTCCTTAAAAATATCGAGTTTGGTGAAAAATGGGATACTAGTAAAGTAACTAATATGTCTCAAATGTTTCAAAGTTGTAACAATCTAGTCGAGTTAGATTTAAGTGGGTTTGATACATCAAATGTAACCAATATGTCTCAGATGTTTTACGGGTGTTATCAGTTATCTTATTTAGATATGCGAAATGCAGTGTTTAACGCAACGGAATATGATGATATGTTTTTGCAAACACTTACTCCTGTTTCAATTACTGTTTTAGTAGGGGATAATGAAGCTAGAAATTGGATTCAGTTAAGACTTGATGAGAGCGGTAGGTCTTCTATTGTTAGTGTTGTTTAAAAAGGATAATCTAGGTAGTGATTATTCTTTTGTTTTGATAAAATTAGAGATATAATAATTAAAAATATAAGTTTTGAAAAAGTATTGACACACGAACGGTTGTATTATATATTGAACTTGTTTGGTAGTTATCTATTATGTTGCTTTTTTTAAGGAGGTTTTATATGTATATACCGTTATATAACAAGAGTAATTATTCTTTACTTTCTAGTATGTTAACAATCGATGATTTGGTATCTTTTGCTGTTCATCATAAAATCTCTAGTATTGCTCTTAGTGATGATTCTATGTACGGGGTTATGGAATTTATTCATAAGTGTCAAAAAGCAAACATTAAACCTATTATTGGACTTACTATTACATTGGATGATTTTGTAGTTGTTTTATATTGTAAAAATTATAGAGGATATCAATCCTTAATGAAGTTATCTACTATTCAAAATGAAAGACGCATTCAGATTATGGATTTACAAGGGTTTTCTAAAGATGTTATCTGTGTGCTTCCTTTTGAAAGTCGAGATATGTATTCTTCTTTACAAGAGTTTTATTCAGATTTGTATTTAGGGTATCAAAATAGAAGTGAAGAACGAGAAGTTTTATTGGAAACTAGGGATGTAGTGTTTTTTCCGTTAAATTTATATTTATATCAGACGGATAGTGAATATCTTGGTTATTTATATAGAATACGAGATGGTAAGACTATTAGTGATGATGTTGATTACAATTTATTAGGGCATGAACTTGAAATATCTGATATATCTAGTCTTACTGATAATATAGGGCTGATAAACTCTGTTAAAATTAGCGAGATGTGTCAATTGGAATTTCCAAAAGCAGAGTTGTTACTTCCTATTTATGAGTGTGATAATCCTAGTCAATTTTTATTTGAATTATCTAAGGCAGGTTTAAATCGTCGTTTACAAGGTAATGTTACAGATTCTTATCGTAAGCGTCTTAGTTATGAGTTAAAAATCATTGATGAAATGGGATTTTCTAATTACTTTTTAGTAGTTTATGATTTTATTAAATATGCTAAGCAACATGATATTTTAGTAGGACCTGGTAGAGGAAGTGCTGCTGGTAGTTTGGTTTCTTATTGCTTAGGGATTACAGAAATAGATCCTTTGAAATATGATTTGTTATTTGAAAGATTTTTAAATCCTGAAAGAAAAACTATGCCTGATATTGATACAGATTTTCCAGATGATAGACGTGATGAGGTAATTCGTTATGTTGTTTCTAAATATGGAAAAAAAAGAGTTGCTGGTATTGTTACGTTTGGTACTATGGGAGCGAAACAAGTAATTCGTGATGTTAGTCGAGTTTTAAATATTCCTACTTATAAAGTAGATGGATTAAGTAAATTTATTCCTGCTTTTACGAAAGATAAGTTAAAAGATTTTTATCAAAATAATTCTCTTTTTAGAGCGAGAATTGATAGTGATATGTTACTTAGTAAAATGTTTCAGGTTGCTTTACGATTAGAAGGGTTTCCTAGACATACTTCTTCTCATGCAGCTGGTATTGTTATGTGTCAGAAGGATTTAGATGAAGTTGTTCCTTTAACTGTTAGTGAAGGTATGTATCTAACTAGTTATTCTATGGAATATTTGGAAGAGTTAGGACTTTTAAAGATGGATTTTTTAGGTCTTAAAAATTTAACTATTATCTATAATATTTTAAAAGATATTGAAACTACACTTCATAAAAAAGTTTATTTTAATCAAATACCTTTAGACGATAAAGATGCTCTTCATATTTTTGAAGTTGCTAATACTAGTGGAATATTTCAGTTTGAATCTACTGGTATGAGGAATTTTTTACGTAATTTGCGTCCCAATTGTTTTGAAGATATCTTTGCAGCAATTGCTCTTTTTCGACCTGGTCCAGCGGTTAATATTGATTCTTATATTCGTAGAAAACATGGAGAAGAAAAAATCACTTATTTGGATCCTTGCTTAGAACCTATTTTAAAAAATACTTATGGAATTATTATCTATCAAGAGCAGATTATGCAAGTAGCAAGTCTTTTTGCTGGTTATAGTTTAGGAGAAGCTGATATCTTACGAAGAGCAATGAGTAAGAAGAAAGTTGATTTATTAAAGAGTGAAGAAGAAAAATTTATTCATAAAAGTTTAGAGAAAGGTCATAGTTATGAAGTAGCAAAAAAAATATTTGATTTGATATTAAATTTTGCTGGTTATGGATTTAATCGATCTCATTCTGTTGCTTATTCTATTATTGCTTATAAAATGGCATATTTAAAAAGTCATTATCAGACGATATTTTTTGCTAATTTACTTACAAATGTAATCGGAAGTGAGGCAAAAACACATGAGTATATTATGGAAGCTAGGGCAAATCATTTAGAAGTTGTTAAACCATCCATCAATCTTAGCGATGTTCGTTATATTGTACGAGATGGTAAAATTATTTATCCTATTTCTAATATTAAATCCATTGGTGTTGTAGTTGCGAATAGTATTTTAAAAGCTAGGGAAGAAGGAGCTTTTGTTAGTATTTATGATGCTTTTAGTAGACTTTATATTGCTGGAGTTGGAAAAAAGAATTTAGAGACTTTAATTTATGCTGATGTTTTCCATGAGTTTTCTTATAATAGGGCAACTTTGATTTATAATTTAGATAGTTTGTTTAATTATGCAGAATTAACAAAAGATATTGATCCGAGTTTGGTAATGCAACCAGATATTGAAGAGAAAAAAGAATATGAAGATAGTTATTTATTAGAAAAGGAAAAAGAGGTATTTGGATTTTATTTGTCTAGTCATCCTGTAGCAATGTACCAAAAAGATAATCCTTATGTTATTTCTTTGAATGCTATTCCTAATTATTTTTCAAAAACTATTGATACTTTAATATTAGTTGATAAAATAAAAGTAAAAAAAAAAAAAAAAGGGGATAAGATGGCATTTCTTACTGGTAGTGATGAGACTGGGACAATGGATT
>CALVTC010000025.1 GCA_944359885.1 uncultured Bacilli bacterium
CAAGTATTAAAATATAAAAAAACTAGATTTTATCTAGGTTTGCAAAGTTCTTTAAAATAAAACTGTTAAACTAGGGTGTTGAAATGTGAACTTCTATGGTATAATGAATTTAAGGATAGAGAAGTCTATCTAAAATAATTGGAAAGGGAGAGAGAAAATGAAAAAGTTCATGAAAGTTGCGGCAATGGCAATGGTTGGTTTATTTATGTTTTTGCCAATGGTAAATGTACACGCTGAAGAAGGCGTTGTGGAAGTATCAACAATGCAAGAATTATATGATGCTGTCGATGGAGACGAAGCAGCAGATGTAAAATCAGTAAAATTAATGAATGATATTGAAATTGATCATAAAATTAATGTTACTACTGATAAAGTAATTGATGGAAATGGTCATAAAATTACATTTGTAGGAGAATTTAGCGATGGTGGTTATGATAACACAGTTTGGGGAAGTAATGATTCATACCCATATGACCAAGGTGTATATGTAATTCAAGTATATCAAGCAAATGTTACTATTAAAAACATTGCTTTAACTGGAGGAAATGTAGGATTAAGTTCTAATGGTGGAAATTTAACATTAGAAGGAAATATTGATGTATCTGGTAATGGTTATGGTGGAATTGAATTAACAAAAGGTCAAAATGTAGAAGTTCTACCATCATTAACATTAAATAATGTTACTTTAAAGAACGATAATGAATCAAGTACAGTTCCAACAGTATATACAGATGGACTTACTGCTGAAGAAGTAGAACAAGTAAATGTTGAATATAATGGAGTAAAAGCTGCAGTTAGCTATGCAAAAGAAGAAGGAAAACCAGCTCAGGTTCTATTATATTTAAATGAGTCTAGTATGCCAGAAGAAAATGAAAAGTATACTGCATTAAATGCAGAAGATTTCCAACCTGAAGCTATTGAAGAACCAACCGAACCAACTGATCCAGTTGAAGATGAAACACAAGACAGAGTTGAAGACGCAACTGAAAATCCTGAAACTAGTGATGGAATTTTACTATTTGCATCATTAGCAGTTATCGGTCTTGCTGGAACAGCTTTAGCTTACAGAAGATTACATAACTAATAACAAAGTACTGCCAAAGCAGTACTTTTATTTTGCAAAAAATAAAAATTCAAAAAAATATGATATAATAAAAGTAATAAAGAAAGGAGTAAATGATGAAAAAATATCGCTGTGTTATCTGTGGTTATATTTATGATGATGCTAAAGAGAAAATAAAGTTTGAAGATTTACCAGAAGATTGGACTTGTCCATTATGCGGATCTCCTAAGAATGCTTTCGAAGAACTAAAAGAAGAAGATAATAAAGTACCAGAAGAAGTAAAACCAGAAGAAGAAAAAGAAGATGAGGATGAAGATTTAAGAAATTTATCTGACGAAGAAATTGCTTATATCTGTTCCAATCTAGCAAGAGCTTGTGAAAAACAATATTTAGAAGAGGAAGAAGAATTATTTAAAGTACTTGCTAATCATTATGAAGGAAAAGTAAAAGAAAAAGAAGGTAGCTTGAAAGATATCAAAGAACGTGTAGAAAAAGATATCGAAAAATTAAATCATGTCATGCAAGTAGCAACGACCGAGAAAGATCGTGGGGCAAAACGTGTTCTTACCTGGGCTACCAAAACAACAAATATGATGAAAGTTATTCTAGATAATTATGAAAAAAAGGGACTTGACTATATAAAAGATGTGAAAATATGGGTTTGTGATATCTGTGGATTTATTTATATTGGAGATACTCCGCCAAAAGTATGCCCTATCTGCAAAGTACCAAGTATGAAAATATTGGAGGTGAAATAATATGGCCAAACAACATGCATATCGAGATTTAAAATTATGTACGAAAGATTGTCTATGTTTATTCGTATGTCCAACAGGAGCAACAAATACAGAAACGGGGCAAATTGATTTCGAAAAATGTATTGGTTGTGGTGCTTGTGCCAACGCTTGTCCATCTCACGCTATTACATTAGTACCAAACAAAATGCCACCACAGCAAAAGAAAAAAGATACTGTAGTAAAAGAACTATTTGTAATTGCTAATCAAAAAATAGAAGAGATAAAAGTTTTAAAATATCTATTAAAAAATACTACTCAGGAATCAGAAAAAAGATTATATAAGGCCCTAATTCATTCTAATAAGGTAGTAATAGAAGACTTAATGAGAGAATCTGGTTATATGTTACCTCAAAGTAAAATTAGCAACGACTTTTTACAAAGCTTAACAAAAGGAGAAATGAAAGAAGTAGCAAATCAATTATTAGAAAAAATAGAAATAAATGATTAAAAGGAAGTGCAATAAATGATTCATATCATGAAACTACAAGATGCTCCATTTAAAATGATAAAAGAGAAAACAAAGACAATAGAACTTCGTTTATATGATGAGAAAAGAAGAAAAATAGAACCAGATGATATTATAGAATTTCATAATATAAAAACAGAAGAGACAATTAAGGTAAAAGTAATAAATCTATATAAATATCCAGATTTCACAGAGTTATATAAACACTTTGATAAACAATCCTTAGGTTACAAAACGGAAGAGACTAAAAATTCTAAAAATATGGAACAGTATTATTCTGAAGATGAAATTAAAAAATATGGAGTAGTAGGAATAGAAATAATAGTAATATAAAATATTATAGGAACAAAAAAAATAAAGGAATAATAAAACCTTTATTTTTTTTGTAAAGTATTATTGTTTTCAGAATCAAATGACTGAAGCTGTGATTGATAGTAACGTTTAAGATAAGGAGAAAAAAAATTTAATTTTTCCTTTTGAATAACTGCTTTCTTTTCTAGATATATTCTTTCATCAGCTAGATATTGTTCTTCTAATTCCCGGACAAATTCTTTAGAATATCCTTGAATGCATCCAGTAGCAAAGAAAGTAGATGCAGTTGCTTCAGCTGCTCCACTTAATTTATCAATACGATCATGCATAGGCTGAAGATATGGTAATGTTAATGATTCTTTTAAAGATACCAATGGTAAATCTTGAACATCTTTAGTACGATAAGAAGAAAAGTCAGGATTATCACTCATCATCTGGTTTAAGACATCTTTAGTTGCGAAAGAACGCAATTGATTATCTCTAGAACGAATTACAGTTCTACCTGTACCAGGTAAAATTTCAACAGAAAGAACAACTTTATCTTTTTTATTTAATAATAAAGACTGATATCCTTCATCTTGACTACCTTGATATATTTTTTGAAACCCGAATCTTTGTAAATAAGAAACAAGAATACTACGAATCGTAGAATCTCTATCAATATTTCCGCTTTTGAAAGGATAAGTTTCATAGTTTAAGACTTGTGAAATAAATTCTTTCTTTTCGTCAGTATGTATGAGATCATCCCCAGCAATTCCTAGAGAAGATGCAATAGCTAAAAGTTGAAGTCTAGTAGGAATATCATCTTTATTTTTAATTTGTTCAGAAATATTTTGAAATTCTTCACGTATTTGATTTTTTGATATATTCTTTTGAAACATATATAACCTCCTAAATTTATTATAATATAAAACATCTATCTTTTAAAGTCATATTTTTCGACAAAGTTAGTGAAAAAGGAAAGAATTTATGCTATAATAAATGCAGATTAGAAATAAAATAGAGAAAAGGAAGAAGCTGATGAAAATAGAGGAGAATAGAATAGTTTATGAGAAAAATGGTGAAGAAGTCGGGGTATTAGAATTTCAAAATAAGAATGAAGGAGTAATCGATATTTATCATACCTATGTCAATCCAGATTATCAAGGTCAACAGATTGCTTCTAAGCTAGTAGAGGAATTAATAAAAAAGGTAAAAAGGGAAAATAAAAGAATAACTTCTAGTTGTAGTTACGGCGATTATTGGATGAAAAAGCATCCTGAGTACAGTGATTATTATAAGTAATGAGGAGAAAATAATGCAATCGAAATTTATATTTTATTATAGTGCCATGAAAGGTGGAAAAACAACGCGAATTTTTCAAAAGATTCACGACCTAGAAGAAAATGGCCAAAATGTTATTCTTATAAAGCCATCAAAAGATAAAAAAGGACAAAATAACATTATAAATAGAGTAGGAGAAAAAAGAAAAGTAGATATTTTACTAGGAGAAAAGGATAATATTCTTTCAGAAGAAAATATAGATAAAATCTGGTACTGTGATCATATTATAGTTGATGAAGCGCAATTTCTAGAACCATATCAAGTAGAAAATCTATGGGAAATTAATAAGAGAACTAATATTCCTGTAACTTGCTTTGGACTAAAATCTAATTTTCAGGGGAATCTTTTCCCTGGTACTTCTCGGTTAATTGCCCTAGCAGATGAAGTAATAGAATTAGATAGTAATTCTATATGTATTTGCGGTGCACCTGCAAAATTCAATGCCAGAAAAGTAAATGGAGAATTTACAATGATGGGAGAAGAAATTGAAATAGATGGTGATAAAAATAATATAGAATATGTCCCATTATGTGGATCTTGTTATTTTAAATATGTTTATAGTAAAGGAAAAAAAGTCCATGCAAAAAATCAATCGTCTGAGTAAAAATTAGTTATTTTCTACATTGATTAAATAGTTATCTAGTCTAACTCTATAGAATCCTAAATTATTATTTGAAACAGACGATATACTTTTCACTTTATGAATAGAAAGATGAATCTTATTTTTAAAGGTTCTCTTTTTTTGGTAATATATTTTCTATTTTTATTAAATTTTCAGCTTAAAATTATTTTAAATATTATAACTTTCTCTAATAATTTATAAACTAAGCAAAGAATGATAAACAACTATTTTTAATAAAAACTAATTTTACTTCCATTGATTTCAAGTAGTTGTTTTTATAGTTAAAGCAATTTTAACGCATTATAGTAGGTCACTCTAATATTAGTTCATGTTGAATAATTAAATATTATCAAAAGTATGAATAGATATCTTTATGTTCAATAAGATACATGATATACTAAAAATAACTTAAATATATAGGAGAGGAATATTAAAATGGATAGATATAATTCGGCGAAAAAAGCTAGTATTTTAGGAGTGATTGGAAATGTTATACTACTACTGATTAAAGCAATGATTGGATTTATAACAAATAGTAGAGCAATGATTGCTGATGCTGCAAATAGTGCAGGAGATATTTTTTCATCGTTGATGACACTAATTGGAAATAAAATTGCCGCAACTCCAGCTGATGAAGACCATAATCTAGGTCACGGAAAAGCAGAATATATTTACTCTCTCCTAATTAGTATAGTTATGATAGCAATGGGATTAACAGTTGGAATTGACTCAATAAAAAATTTAATAGAAGGAAGAGAGTTTACTTTTTCGATTTGGTTAATTGTTGTATGTCTACTTACCATTTTTACTAAGTTTATATTGTATTTGTATACCAAAAAAATAGCTCAAAAATATAACAATCTATTAATGAAAGCAAATTGTATGGATCACAGAAATGATTGTATTATAACGTGTACTAATTTAGTAGCAATTATATTAGGAAGTTTTGGAATCTACATAGTAGATAGTATTGTTGGAGCAGGGATTTCTATTTGGATTATTTTTACAGGAGTAGGAATTTTTAAAGAAAGTTATGATGTATTAATGGATAAATCTATGAATGAAAAAACAAAGCAGAAGGTTTATGAAATTGTAAAAGAACATAAAATTGTTCAAGGAATGTCTAATTTTCACTCAGCACCTGTAGGATATCAATATCAAGTTTTCTTTACAATTCAAGTGGACGGAAACTTAACAACATTTGATAGTCACAAAATTGCCAATCATCTAGAAAAAGAGATTACAAAAAAAATTCCAGAAGTCTTCCTAACTGTAATACATGTAGACCCAATATCCTCTAAGAAAAAAGAATAAAAGATGACATTAATAAAATAAAAAAGGAGTTTGTGCAGTATGGATCAAGAAAAAATCGGAAAATTTATTCTTTCTCTACGTAAAGAAAAACAGATGACTCAAAAAGAGTTTGCTAATAAATTAAACGTAACTGCACAAGCAGTATCAAAATGGGAAAATGGAAGAGGAATACCAGATATAGAAATATTACAAAAAATAAGCACAGAATTTAATATAAACATTGATAGTATTTTAAATGGTAAAAAACAAAAATCTACATTTCCAAAAAAATATATATTCTTAATTATAATATTGTTATTATGTCTATTTTTAGGAATAATTATTTATCTTTGGACTATTCCTAGAGATTATAATTTTACAGATGTCAAATCTAAAAGCAAAGATTTTAATGTCAACGGAGTAGCTGCATATTCTGCTGATAAAAATTCAATCTATATTTCTAGCATCGAATACTTAGATGGTGAAAAAGAAGAAAAGTATGTTGGTATGGAGTGTATTTTATATGAAAGTCATGACAATTTAGAAGAAAAAGTGTCTCAATGCGGTTCCCTAAAAGAAAAATTAAATCATCCACGTACTTTATCAGAATTATTAAAAGATACAGAATTTAAAGTAGAAAACTTTTCTTGTACCAATGCGAATATCCAAAATAGCAAACTCTATATCAGTATCAATGCTATAGATGAAAATGGTATCATAACAACCTACAAAGTACCGCTTCAATTAACAGGAAGTTGTAACTAAACATTAACAAAAAAATGAAAAGAGAAAGGAAGAAGGTATGGAAAGTGAAGTAAGAAAAAATATCCTAATGATAGCAGTAGTTTTTATCATTATCTCTATTTTATTAGGAGTATTAGTAGTTGGTGCCAAGACACAGCACAAAACAATAAGAATGCTTACCAAGCAAACGGAAGAAAATATAAAGTTTGATAAAGAAAAAATGAACATTTATTTCTTTTATGGTGATGGTTGCTCTCACTGTGAAGAATTGATTTCCTTTTTAAATAATTTACCAGAAAAGTATAATGAATATTATGACTTATACACTTTAGAAGTTTGGTATGATGAAAAAAATAATGAATTGATGAGAAATTTAGTAAAAAAGATTGGAAAGACAGTAGAAGGAGTTCCGTGCCTGATTATTGGAGACCAAGTTTTCTTTGGATATTCAGAAACGATGAACGAAAAAATAAAGCAGGCAATAAAAGAAGAATCAAAAGAAAAATACGATGTATATAAAGAATTTCAACAATAAAGCATGTCGATAGTTATACTTTTATGATATAATCTTCTAAGAAAGTAGGGATATCATGCATATTATAAAACACTTTATAACAATTACATCACACAGATGGAAAGTAATGATAATGTGTTTTCACTGTGGTTTATATTGGAGAGGAATAATGCATGATTTATCCAAATACTCATTGACAGAGTTTGTTGAAGGAGCAAAATATTATGTAGGTACCTCATCACCAATCACAGAATGTCGAAAGAAGACAGGAAAAAGTCTTGCCTGGCTTCACCATAAAGGAAGGAATCCTCATCATCCAGAATACTGGGTAGATAGCAATGGACCGATTATGATGCCATATCCATATGTAGTAGAAAGCATTTGTGATAGAATCGCAGCTGGTAAAACCTATAAAAAGAAATCATTTGATCAAACAAAGCCTTTAAAATATTGGTATAAAAATCTAGGATTTTCTCCAGTTCATAAAAAAACATCTGAGTTTTTTGAATATGTATTAACTGATTTATCTATTCATGGAGAAAAATATATCTTGAATAAAAAATACATGAAAACAGCATATGAAAGAATGTGTGGACCAATAAAAAAGAAATAAAGGTTACTAAAAATTAAGTGTTTCTGTTTATGTAAATTTCTAAATAGAACAAAATAAAACTCAACTAAATTTTATTATTAATAGTTAAAAGGAAGAATATGGTAAATATGAAAGAATTAGAAACAACGTTGTTAATATTAAAAAAGGATAATAAAATCTTATTAGCTAGAAAGAAAAGAGGTTTTGGATTCGGAAAGTGGAATGGTATCGGTGGAAAATTAGAAAAAGAAGAAACCCCAGAACAAGCAATGATTCGAGAAACAGAAGAGGAAATTTCAATCACACCAATCGAGTATCAAAAAATGGGAATAATTAATTTCATAGAGTATTACAAGAAAGAGTTAGCAAAGGTTCATATGCATCTATATATCGCAACAAAATGGAGTGGAGTACTGAAAGAAAGTGAAGAGATGCTACCAAAATGGTTTGCAATAGAATCACTTCCCTGGGAAGAAATGTTTGAAGATCACAAGTTTTGGCTTATTCCAGTATTAAATGGTAAAAAAATAGATGCTTTTTTTGAGTATGATAAAAACTGGAATATCTTACAATATGAAGTAACAGAAAAAGAATAAACAAGGATAAAAAACTATGCTATAATAATACTGTTAAAGAAGGAGGCTTTAAAATGAACGAGAACCTGAAAAATGAAGAGCCCTTTGATATTAAAAAGAAACGAATTAGTATTTTAGAAAATTATGGAGAAAATTTTCAAAATAAAAATTACATCACAAATCCTGCCATAGGTCGTGATGAACAAATTAAACAATTGATTTTAATATTATTAACACCAGATAAATCAGCAATTTTAATTGGAAAACCTGGTGTAGGTAAGACGGCAATTGTAGAAGGGCTCGCATATCGTATTCAAAAAGGTTTGGTACCAGATTCTTTAAAGGAATACCAAGTAATCAAAGTAAATACATCTTCTTTACTTGGTGTAGATCCCGTTACAGGGGAAGCAAAAATTCAAACTTTAATTGATGAGTTAAAAAGTAAAACTAAATTAATCTTGTTTATTGATGAGATTCACACCTTAATGGGAACTAAGGGTGAAGCTTTAGATTTTGCAAATATTTTTAAACCTGCCTTAGATCGTGGTGATATCAAAGTAATTGGTGCAACGACTACTGAAGAATATGAAAGATATATTTTAAGAGACAAGGCCTTTGTTAGACGTTTCCAAAAAGTAGAAGTAGCAGAGCCAACAAGAGAAGAAAATATCCAAATATTAATTGGAACACTTCCAAAGATTGAAAAAAGAACAGGAGCAAAAATGTTATATTCCCCATTTATTCAGAGGAAAATGATGGAATTTATAACAGATATAACAAGCGAGTATAAAAGAATTTATGAAATTGGATCACGTTATCCCGATGTTTCTCTAACTATGATTCAACAGGCATTCTCTAATGCCTTATTTGATAATAGAAAAGAAGTCAATGCCCTAGATTTTAGAAAAGCAATCGCAACAAGCAAAAATATCTATCCTGATGTTATCCAAAAAGCACTTCCAGAGTTTGATAGAATTTTTAGAGACGAAATTAATTCAAGCAAAATGAGTAAAAGTATATATGATACATTAGATACCCTAGGAGAATAGGGTATTTTTGTTTATTTGTGAGAAATGTATAATTTTGTTATAATAAAAATAGAATGAATAATAGGAAGGAGAAAATTAAATTCATTTAAGCGCCAGGACTATTATAGTTGACGAGGACAGTAGTGATCGAAAACTCGGCGGATGCTACTGCGGAGAATGTGCTTCGATAGGTATATAACAAAAAGTAAAATCAAGATTACAACAAATAATATACCAACACATATTTTTATCATGGAGGAAAATAAAATATGTGTGGAATAATCGGATACATTGGATCAAAAAATCCAGTAGAAATTTTAATAAATGGACTAAAAAGTCTAGAATATCGTGGTTATGATTCTGCCGGAATTGCTTTAAAGGAAAAAGACAAAATTGAAGTGGTAAAAAGTATAGGAAAAATTGTAAACTTAGAAGAAAAATTAAAGAATGAGGAATTAATTTCTAGTCATTTAGGAATTGCTCATACTAGATGGGCAACTCATGGAAGGCCAACGGTAGAAAATGCCCATCCTCATACAGCTGGAAATGTTACGCTAGTTCATAATGGAATCATCGAAAATGCTGAGGAATTAAGAGAAAAATTAAAAAACGAAGGGGTCTCTTTCTACAGTGAAACTGATACAGAAGTTCTAGCAGCTTTAATCAATCAATATTACAAAAAAGATCCAATAGAAGCAATCACAAAAGCATTAAATGAAGTAAAGGGTTCTTATGCCTTAGGAATTCTTTTTAAAGATAGAGAGGATTTATATGCTGTAAGGAAAGATTCTCCATTAATTATTGGTATTGGTAAAGAAGAAAACTTTATTGCTAGTGACATTGCTGCTATCATTGATTATACAAATCAATATCTACTACTAGAAGAAGGGGAAATTGCTCATATTACAAAGGATACTGTTGAAGTAATAAAGGATGGTAAAATTTTAGATAAAAAGATACAAACAACGAATTTAGAAAAAGATGCTAAAGATAAATGTGGTTATGATCATTACATGTTAAAAGAAATTATGGAAGAGCCAGTAGTATTAGAAAAAACATTTGAACCTTACTTGCAGCATCATCTAGAAAAATTACCAGATTTAACTAAATATGAGGAGATTCATATTGTTGCCTGTGGTTCTGCTATGTATGCTGGAATGATTGGTAAAACATTACTTGAAGAATATGCTAATACAAAAGCAGAAATTGATGTTGCTAGTGAATATCGTTATAAAAATATTATTTATAATAAAAAAACATTAGTAATTTTAATTTCTCAATCCGGTGAGACAGCAGATACGATTGCCGCAATGAGAAAAGCACAAGAACATAAAATTGATACTTTGGCAATTGTTAACGTAAAAACATCAACAATTGCAAGAGAAAGTGACCAACAAATTTTCATTGAAGCAGGTCCTGAAATCGCAGTTGCGACAACCAAAGCATATATTTTGCAAGTAGGAATTATGGCATTGCTAGCATATAAGACTGCATTAGAGAAAAATTTAGTAAAAGATGAACATCATGTTTTAGAAGAAGCAAAAAAACTACCTCGCTTAATTAAAGAGGTATTGGATAGAAGAGAAGAATATAAAAAAATTGCTCAGGAAATTTATAAAAAAGAAGATGTTTTCTTTATTGGAAGAAAAATTGATTATGCAACTTCACAAGAGGGAAGTCTAAAATTAAAAGAAGTATCCTATATTCATAGTGAGGCATATCAAGCAGGAGAACTAAAGCATGGAACTATTTCTTTAATCAATGAAGGAATGCCAGTCTTTGCAATTGTTACGGATGATAGCATAAAAGATAAAACTTTCTCTAATATAGAAGAAGTAAAATCCCGTGGCGCAAAAACAATTATTATCAGTAATGAACACTGGGAAAATCAAAAATTACAAGTGACAGTTCCAAAAATCAGCCCATATTTTCAACCACTTCTAATTGTGCCAACACTACAATTGATTGCGTATGAAACAGCAAAATTAAGAGGTTGCGATATTGATAAACCAAAAAATCTTGCTAAAAGTGTTACAGTAGAGTAAAAAAATATGACAACATCAAAAAATCCAAAAATAATTCTTAATTTAGATAAGATTAATCCTAAAGATATAGAAAACACAAAAAAGTTTTAGAACAAGATGGACAAATAACAGGTATCAATATTTCCATGAATAATAAAACATTAACTACAACTATTAATGATAATCCGGCCTATACAGTAACGGATACTAAAAGAAAAATGATGTTTCTTAATTTCACAGTAGGTGAAATTGCAATAGAAGGTATACCTGGAATCAAAAAAGTATTAGGAAGTATTAAAGATATAAAAGAATTAAAAAAAGAAATTACATTAGAAAATGAATCTTTTGATTTGGAACAATTTTTTACTCAAAGTTTAGATGGAGCAGTAGGAGTAATAACCAAAAATCAATTAATATGTTGTTATTCTTGGTTAGATCATGGAGATGTTGTTAATAGTATATATAATTATTTATATAACGATTCTAATAGAATGAAAAACTATCTAGAAAAAACACCCTGGCAATTTGCTGCCCTAGAAAAAGGAAACGTTATAATACAATTTTGTTCTAATGCACCAAGTTTTATCTGGTTACCAGAAGAAAGAAATGAATATCAATATTGCATACTTAACGAAGTAATAAAGAAGTTACAAGAAATAAATAAAAAATATAATTATGGAATAAAAGTCACCACATCAGGACATGAAAACATTCCAGTAGAAGAATGGTCTTTAGAAAATCAAAAAAATGATGTTTTAAATAATACAGTTTCAAGCGGTCTAAAGAAAAGATAAAAGAACTAGTTTATCATATGACTAGTTCCTTTTTTTGCCAAGCTCTTTTTCATAAATTTCAAATAATTCTTTAAATCGAGCAAAGTGAACAATTTCTCTTTGACGTAACCAAAGAAGTGGCGCAATAACATCGGGATCATTAGTTAAATCAATCAAATTTTCATAAACAGCACGAGCTTTTTGCTCAGCAGCCATATCTTCAGAAAGGTCAGCTAATGGATCTCCAGTAGATGCAAAGTAAGCAACGGTAAAAGGAACACCATTTGCATCTGTTGGATATAATGCTTTACCATGTTCTGCAAAATTGCTACCAAGACCAGCTTGTTTCATTTCCTCAGGGGTGGCATCTTTTGTTAATTGATAAATCATAGTGGCAAGCATCTCTACATGGCCAAGCTCTTCTGTGCCGATATCATTGAGTAATGCCTTCCCACGATTATCAGGCATCGTATATCTTTGATTCAAATATCGAAGTGCCGCGGCCATTTCTCCGTTTGATCCACCATATCACAAAAGGGACATTAATTATAATATAGCTCTAAAGTATTAGAGTTTGGATCATATTCTACTTTATTGATAAGTATGTGAGCAACTTCATTTTTTTCCTTTAATGATATTTTATCATCAGTCAATATCTCATAAACTTTTTTTCCATTTTCGATAATTTCTTTTTTCTTATTATCTGTTTTTGGTTTTTCAGTTGTTTCAAGTTTTTTTAATAATCTGTTCTTTTCTCTAAAAATAATATTCTTATTTTCTTTGTATTCATCAATTGTATCTATTCCTTCACGATAAGCTTCTTTAATTCGTTCTTCTTTTTCTGATAGTTGCTCTAATTGATGTTGTAAGATTAAGTACTGATTGCTTTCTTTTTCCTCTTTCTTATTTTGAACAATATGTTCAATTTTTCCATTTTTCATTACTTGTTTGATATTTTCTATAATTAAAGTATAGACATCAGAGATAAGTAGAGTAGAAGAGTTAGAACATTTTCCTTTATTGTAACCATTGCACCTCAATTTGGTTTTTCCACAGGTTACCATAGTACATCCACATTCTTTACATCTTACTATCCCTTTAGTCCAGTGCTTTGGATTCATATCTATATGTTGTTTAGGCTTTTTCCATATACTGTTTTTGGTAAGCTTCATTTGAACAGAATTCCATAAGTCCATAGAAATAATAGGCTCATGTTGCCCATCAACTAATATAGTGTTTGGGTCATCAAAATCATAAGAATTTCTTCTACCTGGTGTGTATCGTAATTTACCAATGTAAACAGGGTTGTTTAATATATAATAGATAGTTCTATTTTCAAAATGACGTCCACGTTTAGTTTTAACGTTCAAAGCATTTACATTTCTTGCTATTTGCATCATCGGTAAATTATCTATTGCATACTGCTCAAATATCATTTTTACCACGTTAGCTTCGTTATCATTAACAATTAGTTTGTTATTTGACACGTTATACCCAAAACTAGGATTAGTCTGTAATTCACCTTTAGAATGTTTTTCCAGCTGCCCTTTTTTCACTTCCCCTGAAAGGTTAAGAGAGTAGTACTCAGCCATAGCTTCAAGAAAGGCTTCCATTATTACTGACATTTTATCATCTGGATCTAGTGGCTCAGAAATGGAAATAACTGGAATTCCATATTCTTTTTTTAATAAAGATTTATAAACTACAGAATCCTCACGATTTCTTGAAAATCTATCAAATTTATGAACAAGTATAACATCAAATTTTCTTGGCTTTGATTTAGCTTGCTTTATCATTTCCATAAATGCAGGACGTTTTTCAGCTTTTCTACCAGATATTCCTTCGTCAGAAAAAATATATTTAGAATCGATTAATATGTCGTTGTTTTGTGCATATTTTTTAATTGCTTTTAATTGAGCATCTAGTGAATAACCTTCACGAGCTTGTTCATCTGTAGATACTCTTATATATACAGCACCTGTTTTCATCGTAACACTTCCTTTTTATTAAATTGTATGTTACAATGTAATAGAAAAACTCCTATTACATTGTTAATAGTTTTAGTTGGTAGCTAAGTAGTTTTTCATTTATGACTTCGTGTTGGCGCACGAGGTCTTTTTTTATTTTTTTGTAATGTTGATGTGCCCAATTGATCCACCAGATATTTTTTGAATATATAAATATTGTCCTTTTTCAAGTTTTATTTCAACACTTGAACCATTGATTCCACCAACAGTTACCGGAAAAGTGTCATTTTGAACCTCATCAGGATTTTCAGTATCTAGATTCGTAATGTATAAATTATATACTCTTTGATTTTCAATATCTTTGTCAGAGTTGGTTTGTTTTACTACATACGTTCCAGGCTTAAGTTGGTCTCCATCATAACTATCGATTTGTACCGCTACTTTAAGCCATTCTTCTTGAGAATCACTGTAATCATATCCGCTGTTTGTCCATTCAATATACTCTTCTTTATTGTTGGTAGTATCAGTAGATGTATTGTTGGTAGTATCAGTAGATGTATTGTTGATAGTTCCTCCACATCCAGTAATTAGTATAGCAATTAAAAAGATACTAATAATGCCAATTACTTTTTTCATATAAACTCCTTTCTATAGATTAATTCTATATTAAAAGCACCTGTACTAGCATACTTTTAATCATTGTTAATATTTTCTAATAAATAATTAATGTATCTATCAGCTTCATCTTCAGCATTTTCAATTGAAAATGCAAATAGTTCTTCATTTTTATCAACGTGATGTAATTCTAAGTGAGCAAGTTCGTGAAGAATAGTTTTTTGTTTCTTTTCTTTAGAAATGTTCCAATTTATTACAATTAAATTGATATTTCTGTATCTATGAATGAATCCATAGATTTTTTTTGGCAATTTCTTGTAAATAATTCTCACATTATTTATAATTAAATATTCTTGTTGCTCTAACTCTCCATTAAGTAAATCTATTAACACAATATCACACTCCTTATTTATAAATTGAAAGTACGATACTGCTTGTACTTTGTTAATTATCTAATTCTTTATCAACGTCTTTGTGTATTGCATTAATAACATTTAAAATTGCTTTCTTTTCATCATCAGTTAAGCTTTTTGCTTTGCTGAAAAGAACGTTGTCCAATTCACTATTTCCAGCTTCCAGGTTTCTATATTTACTTCTACCTATTAAATAATCAACCGATACATTGAAGTAGTCTGCAATGTATTCTAACATTTCTGGTCCTGGGGTAGAAGCATTATTTTCCCACTTGCTTATTAACGCTGGAGAAACATCTAAATCTTTAGCCATAGCATCTTGTGATTTGCCATTTTCTAATCTTAATTCTTTAAAAACATCTTGGAAACTTTTATCTCCCAATTTTATCCCTCCTTAAGAAGACTATAACACAATATGTATAGAAAATCAAATTAAAATTATAAAAAAAGTATTGACATACACAATAATTATTGATATATTTAATTTGTCAATACAAAATGTATAGACAACGTTAAAAAAAGATATCAAGCCCAGTCGCCAAACTAACACTTGATATCACAGTAAACCCAAAAAAGGAATTGCAGGAAAAAGAAAGAGTATATAGAGAATTATTTCTTTTCTATATGGTTATTAGAATTATTAATAGTTACATTATTATATACATTAATCGTAAATAAAGAACCAGAAATAGTTTCTAATAATTTTAAAATTATTTCTTTCTTTGTTCCACCTCCTTTCGTAAATAGAGATGGAACCCACAAGAGTTAATACATGCCTTTGGCATTCCTCCTTTCCTTTTTTTGGATAACTATATTTTAACACAAATTGAGATAATGAGCAAGGAGGTGTCAAATGGAAAAAAGAGAGTGGCTAATTGCCTACAGGAAGGCAAAAGGATTATCACAACAAGATATAGCCGATGCATTAGATATTTCACAAATAACATACAGTTCATATGAAACAGGAACTCGTAACCCTAAACCTAAATTAGCAAAGAAAATTGCAAAAGTTTTGGGCTTTGAATGGACAAAGTTTTATGAAAAATAGGAGGAAGAAATCGAAACAGCTACCAACTAAAAGTCGAAATTGGTCGACAAAAACATAAGATTTAATAGGAGGTATCTTATGGAATTAAAACTGATTGTTAAAAATCCTCCAAGTGAGGATAAACAAGCAGAACTCATTAATGAAATAAAAGAATGGATTCAAATTAATTATTATTCGTAGAAAGGAAGTGATGAAAAATGACAGAAACCCAAATGATGTTTGAAATTATTCATGAAAATCAAAAAAGAGTTAGAGCATTCAACATCAAAAGAGCAAAGAGACAAAAAAAACAAGCAGTTATTGATGATATTGTTATGTTCTTAGCAAGTTCAACGTTTTTGATTGGAATTATGACATTTATTGCAGTAATTGAATCAATGAAGTTTTAGGAGGAGATTATGAAAAAAACACAAAGAAAAAGAGAACTCACCGACCAAGAAAGTTCCCTTTGCTTAAAAAGCACCTTAAAAATAACACAAAATGACGAATTTGTCAAATCGAGGTGCTGAAATGGCTAGAAAGAGAATGTTTGACAGTGCTTTAATCAATCAAGATAACTTTTATGATCTGCCAATGGAAGCAAAAGCACTTTACTTCTTGTTGGGAATGGAAGCAGATGATGAGGGGTTTATCAATCCTAAAAAAGTATTAAGGTTATACGGTGGTACAGAAGACAGTATAAAAATACTTATATTAAAAAACTACTTAATTCCTTTTAAAAGTGGAGTAGTTGTAATTACAGATTGGAAAAGAAATAATTATTTAGATAAAAACAAAGTTAAAGAAACTATATATGTTGAAGAAAAATCGCAATTAGATTTTGATTCAAAAAGTGAAAAATATTTGTTAAAAAATAGTGATAAAACTGAAAGTTTAACCGAAGTTAAACCAAAGTTAAACGAAAGTTTACCTAGAATAGAAGAGAATAGAGTAGAAGAGTATAGAGTAGTAGAGAATAGTATTACTAATAATTACTCAACTATAGATAGTAATGTAAGCAATGTAACAGAAGCAGAGATTGTTAGTGATGAAAAGGTTACAAATCAAAAAGAAATGAATATTGAAACATTACAAAGTGTTTGTAAAGTTTTAGAAAAAGAGTTCGGTAGACCAATTACGCCGATAGAAACCGAGATTATTAAAACATGGGATTATTCTATTGAAATTATCAAATTAGCCATTGCTGAAAGCATTTCGAATGGCATATTCTACATCAAATACATTGATAAGATTTTGTATCATTGGAAAAGAGCTAATGTTAGAACTGTGGCAGAAGCTAAAAATTATTCTCAAAGATTTCGCCAGAGAAAAGGTGAAGAGAAAAATAAAAGCGATTCTAAGCCATCTAAATGGGATGAAGTTAGAAAAAAAGTACGAGGTGAGCAACTATGAGTGAAGAAGATGTTTATAGATTGCTAGAACGGGTCAGAACATATTATCAACATTTATCTAGATCGGACGAATTATGTGACGAGTGGTTCAGAATATTGAAACATTACAAAGTTTCGGAAGTTAACGAGAATTTAGACAAGTACTTATCAATCGAAAAAAACAGAAGCAGAATTCCTATGCCTCAGGATTTAATACAAGACCTTTGGACAATTGAAGAATCTGAACAATCTCAAAAAAGTTATATCGTCAATTGTAATTTATGTAAAAAGCCAATGACCTTAGAAAATTACAATAAACACTATGACAGATGTTGTTCTATACACTACTTACTGCAAATTATGAAATCACAGGGAATAAAAGTTGAATACAAAGATTTAGCATCTTTAAACGATAACAAGTTTAATGCTATTTATGAAAAGTATAAAAATTATTAAGAAAGGATTTAATTATGGATACAAGAGATTTAACAAGCTACTATCCAGGGTACGAAGATAGAGATAACGATGTAAAAGTACCGTTTGAAGATTACAGGGAGCTTGAAGACAAAATAGAAATTTATGAAAAAGGAATTAGCAGAATAGAGGACATATTGGACAGCGACGAGTATGCGCATTTAGAAAAAGTGAAAGAGACAAAAAGAATTTTAAAGGAAATGAAAGAAGAGTTATGAAGATTTTTGATTATTTTAAATTAAAAAAGCAGTACAACAAATTGAAGCTAAACTACAAAATTTTGAAAGAGGAACACGAAACTATAGTAGAAGATAATACAAACTTAATCAGAGAAAATAGAAAGTTAAGAAAAGAAATTAAAGAATTGAAGAAAGGAAACAAGTAAATGAGCAAAGTAAAATTTGAAATTAAAAACAGATGGACAGGAAGTGTGATATTTGAATATGAAAAAGAAAACAATACATTAAAAGATACAGTAGAAAAAGCAGTTGAGGGAGGAGCAAACCTAAGAAGAGCATACCTAGAGGGAGCAGACCTAAGAAGAGCATACCTAGAGGGAGCAGACCTAAGAAGAGCAGACCTAAGAGGAGCATACCTAGAGGGAGCAGACCTAGGAGGAGCAGACCTAGGAGGAGCAGACCTAAGAGGAGCATACCTAGAGGGAGCAGACCTAGGAGGAGCAGACCTAGGAGGAGCAAACCTAGGAGGAGCATACCTAGAGGGAGCAGACCTAGGAGGAGCAAACCTAAGAGGAGCATACCTAGGAGGAGCAAACCTAGGAGGAGCATACCTAAGAGGAGCATACCTAGAGGGAGCAGACCTAGGAGGAGCATACCTAGAGGGAGCAGACCTAAGAAGAGCATACCTAGAGGGAGCAAACCTAGGAGGAGCATACCTAGAGGGAGCAGACCTAGGAGGAGCAAACCTAAGAGGAGCATACCTAGGAGG
>CALVTC010000026.1 GCA_944359885.1 uncultured Bacilli bacterium
TAAATATCATAAACTCTTAAATTATTCTCTTTAACATATTGAAGTAATAAACTCTTTTGATTTGTAATACTTTCACTTTCTAATGCTTTATCATCATCTTCACGAGATAATCTTATATAAATACCAACATTATATATCTTATTTAAACTCCCTAACAATTCTTACCTCCTTCTAGAGATAAATAAGTACATGATGATGCTACCTCTCTTTTGTCATTTTTACAAATCATCTGAATATATTTTTTTAATTCTTTATTTAAAACATTTATTAAGATATCATTTATATCTTTTTCATTATTAAAAATAAAATTAATTTTGTACTTATCCATAATTAAGCACCTCACTTAAATTTATGGATAAATAACTAATTTTAGTAATACTAAATCGTATAAATACCACATTACACAATAATTTAGTATTACTTATAGGCCATTCACCTCTTTATAGATTATTCTTTTAATTTTCATAAACATCATCTCCTCTCGTGATGCATGCTAACTCATTAATTAATACTTGTCAAATCATATTTTTTGAATTTAATTATCCTAAATATCATTATTTTTTATTAATTTTACTAAAGCAGGATAAGATGATGACACCATAACATAAAAAGAACCCTTATACAATAAGGATTCATTATGGTGTCATTCTTATTTTGTACTTACAAAATTCATCCTACTTCGTAGGTTGATATAAAGGATAAATTCTCATTTTATAAGATATTAAAGCATATAAAAAGCATCCAACATTTAATAAATTAATTATTTTTGTAGGATGTTTAATTTTTTAATTGTTTTCTTCTATTTCAAAATCTAATAATTCTTCACATATTTTTTCATATAAATCTTGTTCGTGCCTAATAGTATCAATTAAAAACATTTTATCATTTTCATATTCTTTTAATCCTCTCATATAATAAGGTTTATCATCATCTAATACAATAAATGGCATAATGTTATTTCTTAAACATTCTTTAAACATTATTATTCTACCTACACGACCATTTCCATCACCAAATGGATGGATTCTTTCAAATCTAAAATGAAAATCAACAATATCCTCTAAAGTAATATTAGTTTTAGAATTATATTCATTTAATAATTCTTCGATTTTCTCTTCTACATCTTCTGGTGCAGTAGTATTAATAACATTGACTACACCTATTATATTAGGAACCACTTTAAATCCACCAACGTTATATCTAGGATTTTCTTCATCACTAGTATTTCTCTTTAATATTTTATTCATTTCAATGATCATCTCTTTAGTCAATAATTCATCAACATTATCTAACATATAATCAAATAATTTAAAATGGTTTTTAGATTCGGTTAAATCATCTAATTTTATTAAATCATCACTTTTAGGAATAAATGAAGATGTATCAAATATTGCTTCAGTTTGTTCACTAGTTAATCTACTACCTTCAATTTTATTTGAATTATAAGCAAAATTAACTTGTGAATAATGATATATATTACCTTTAAATTTAGATTCTTTTTGTTTTATTAATTCATTCTTAATTTTATTTATATCCATAATTCATCTCACTTTCAATTTATCATTTATTTATTATTTTTAATACACATTTGATTTAACGGACATTCTTCACAATTCTTTTTATTACAAAATGAATTTCCTACCTCCCATAAATATTTATCTATGTCACTTGGATTGATATTTAATTCTTTACCCACCATAATGTAAGAATCAGATAATTTTATAATTTCACTATTTGAAAGACTATTTTCATTAATTATATCGGTTAAATAACTAATTTCAATATCATGTCTATCTATTGGGATAGAATTTACTTTTTCTTTAAAATTGCGTATATTAGAATCACTTATTACCCGTATTAATAACCCACCTGTTTTTTGTCCATAACCTTTAATACTTCGTATAAACCGGCTTAATTCATCAATATTTTTAATAGTTTTTAGGTGATTTAAAATATTATCATATTTAAGTAATTCTTTAGATAAATTAATCCATTTTTTAGTTGCTACATTAGGGTATCTTGGATGAATATTATTTACAATAATATTATGCAATTCATTTTCTTCCATTTGACTAACATATTTAGGGGAAAATATATTCGGATATTTTTCATGGGTATTAATCAAATTTTTATGATATATTTTAGATCTCATACCATAATCTAATAAACAAGAATAAAACATATATAAAAAATATTCGTTTGTACCATAATTTATATTTCCTGGAAATTCTACATTTGCTACTCCTTCTTTATCCGCAAAATAATTGTTAAGTTTTTCTACAATTTCTTTACATCTATTATAATCAATATTCAAAATTATCATCACACTTTCAAATTAATAATTATTAATTATTAATTATTCTATATCCATTATACCACACAAAAAGACATTTCTTATCAAAATGCCTTTAAATTTGTACTTATTTATCTCTTAATATATTTGGTCTAACAAAAATTATCACACTTGTGGAACTTCATGAACAATAGTTTTATGAATACATTTTTGCTGTACTCCTTCTTGAATAGGGCAACCCATACCAGATGACATATTCATTCCCATATTCATTCCACTATTTTGCTGATTCATATTAATATCCACATTCATATCGTTATCTACTACATTATTATTACCCATAACAGTAGAATCGAAGTCAAAATTGTTTTGATCAAACATTCTAATTACCTCCTATATTTTATCATATGTAAGAGAGGATTTTAGAAAACGACAAACGCCTAAGAAATTAAAAAGGTAATTTCATATTTCCATTAGAAAATTGCTTCATCATCTTTTTCATTTGATCAAATTGTTGTAATAAACGATTAACCTCTTGAACAGAAGTCCCACTTCCTTGTGCAATTCTAGTTTTACGACTTGCTTTAATTATTTCTGGATGACGTCTTTCTTTCGGCGTCATAGATAAAACAATAGCTTCTATATGAGCAAGTTGCTTTGGATCTACTTTTACATTATTAAGTCCCATTTTTTTAGCCCCAGGAATCAATTTTAAAAGATTCTCAAGAGGTCCAAGTTTCTTCATTTGTTTCATCGTAGATAAAAAATCTTCCAAATCAAACTTACCTTGTTGCATTCTTTTTGCAGTCTTTTCTGCTTCTTTTTCATCAATTGCTTCTGTTGCCTTTTCAACCAAGGAAACAATATCCCCCATACCAAGAATACGCCCCGCCATTCTCTCTGGGTCAAAAGAATCCAAACCATCTAACTTTTCTGATACACCAATAAACTTAATAGGCAGATTAGTTAAATGACGAACAGATAAGGCAACACCACCTCTAGTATCACCATCCAACTTAGTAAGAATAACACCTGTAAGTGGCAATTTATCATGAAAACCATTGATGACATTAATAGCATCTTGTCCCATCATAGCATCAATAACCAATAAGATTTCATCTGGATTTACCTCTAATCTAATATTCTCCAACTCATCCATCAATACATCATCAATATGTAATCGTCCTGCAGTATCAATCAAAACATAATCATAGTGATTTTCTTTAGCATAAGAAATAGCATTTTTAGATATCTCTACAGGATTACCTTGACCCTCATCATAAACTTCAATATTTAACTGTTTACCTATCTGCTTTAATTGATCAATCGCAGCAGGACGATAAACATCACATGCTACTAACAATGGTTTTTTAGCATGCCTCTTTCTTAAAAAATTAGCAAGTTTACCGATAGTTGTAGTTTTACCAGAACCCTGTAATCCCACTAACATCACAACAGCAGGATTTCCTTTCAAACAAATATCAACTTGACTTCCACCTAGTAATTCCGTTAATTCATCCTTAACAATCTTAACAAATAAATCTCCTGGATTAATACTACTAGCAACTTCCTCACCAAGTGCTTTTTCTTTAACCGAATTAGTAAATTCTTTAACAACTTTATAATTAACATCTGCTTCCAATAATGCCAAACGAATTTCACGCATCATATCAGAGATATTTTCTTCTGTAATTTTTCCATATCCTTTGATTTTATGAATCGCATTTTGTAAACGTTCTCCTAAACTTTCAAACATATTATCACCTAAAACATATTATACGAAAAAACCATTAGCAAGTAAAGAAAAAAGAAAAAACGAAAAAGAAGAAACAATAAACATTTCTTCTTTATAATACTTCAAAATATTATCCTTCAGGAGTAAGTGTAATTAATGGAATTCCATTGGCCATTGTTGGATTATTAAAGGTCGAATTGTTACCATTAGCATTTGATGCCAACTCTGGCATAGCCTGTGAACTAGAAGAATTAATATTGACATCTGCATTAGTATCTGTCATTTCTACTAATGGTTTAAAGGAAGAATTATTTTGATTCAAATCAGAAGGAACTTCGGGTGTCTCAACTTCTCCATCTAGTGAAACATCATCATCTTCACCTAAACTACTAATATTTTGAAAACCAAGTGAATTAGAATTTTGTGATTGAATTACATCCATTGGAATATCTGCCATTGGTTTTACTGCCTGACCATTAACAGAAGATGCTCCCACAATACCTTCACTACTAGGAATGGAACTAACAGTTGGACTAGTAGGACTTACCTGTCTAGACTCTTCCGTAATAGGTGTTCTAGTATTACTAGGACGATTACTTCCATTACCATTCCATACTGCAACAACATCACAGTTACCACTCCATGGCGCTGGATCTGGCATCTCCAATTTACAAATCAATGGTATTTTAAAAGCCATACCAAATCCTAAACAAGTACCAGCCTGTAATGTCTTCTGTTTTTCAACAATCTCATCACTAATATTAGGAACCATTTTACGAATATAATCTACATCAGTAGGATGGTTCATCTTAAAAATCAAGAAATTAGAACATTGAGAAATAACAGTATCAGAAAGTTCTACTGGTCTTTGAGAAATAAGCCCAAGTAACACTCCATACTTACGTCCCTCTTTCGCAATACGTTCAAAAATATTATAACCAATTAAGAAACGGTCTGTATCATTTTGAATATAACGATGAGCTTCCTCCACCACGATATGAAAAGGAATACTTGCTCTATCTTTTAATCCTTTGGCAAATTCAAAAACAAGACGAGAATATATTTTAGTAATAACTTTCGCAAAATCATCATCAACATCATCCAAATTAAAATTAACAAGTTGATATTTACGTCCATTACTAATCAACAAAGAAGAAAGATAACTTTCAAGAGAAATATAATCTGGAACATCAAAATATTTTGCATTTTCACCTACAATTAAGGAATGTAAACGAACCTTAATCGTAACTGCATCACCATAAGTATTCTCATTTCTAAGCCATCCTTCACTAATCAAAGTAAAGTTAAGCGCCTTCTCCAAAGTATCCAATGTATAAAATACGCCACCCTTAGGTTCATAATTATCATACTCATTCTTAATAAAAGAAGATACATATTCAGTTAATAAAACACTTTCAGAGAATTGTCCCTGAGAATCAATTAAAAAACACTCTCTAAACTTTCTTGTATAACCAATTCCTTGTACCGTTGCTTCCAAATTAAATTGAGGAGTAGAACAACTTGCCAAAATAGAAAATATTTCATTTCTCTTATTAGGAGATGTTTCATTGGTATAAAGAATTGTCATGATTGCCTTAGCAATCAAATGATTCTTATAATTATTTGCATCCATATCCGTCTGAGAAAAAATTAATGCTAACTTCAACATTCTTTCAATAATTGGTAACTGAGAATGATTGGTAACTTGCAATAATAGAGCTAAGTCACTAGCATTAAGTAACCAAATAGGAAGACGTAACTTCTCACCAATTCCATCTGTCTCATTAGTACTAAAGAAACGATAATGATAATTGGGATTAATAGAATTTAAATTTTTAAAAGCATTATAATATTCACCAGAAGAATCAAACAACAAAATATTAGCTTTGTATGGAAACAATCTTTGATCATGAAACATATTTTGAAAAAGTCGAGAAACACCACAAGACTTACCGCTACCACTGTTACCAAAGATTGCGAAATGATTACTAAAAAAATTATTAACATCCAAGTATACTGGAAAGTCATTATAGAAAGGACTAACACCAAATCTCATATATCCTTCTTTATCTTCTCCAACAATCATAGGAACTTCACTCTGATCAATAACACGAATAGATGCATCAAGAGCAGGTTTACGAATAGTACCACCTACTAATCTACCATTAACAATTTCTCCTAAAAACCGAGCTTTAACAATATCCTTATCTAAATCATCAACTTCACCTAATACTTTTTTATCCTTATCTTCAAAAATAAGATGCAAATTCATTAAATTTACAGCCAAATTATTTGCGTCCTTCAAACGAATATTCGCAGAGTGATCACTAATATAAACAATTCTATCAAACATAATAATTCCCCTCTATTCTAACTATCCTACTATAATACAAATTATATAGTATTTTTACTCAGATTACAAGTCCAAAGAAAAAAGAACATTCCTGTCCTCTTATAAAATACTTTCAATCACTTTCTTTATTTCATCGATAGAATTAAATTCTAAAACATCTTCCAACTTCTTCTTCTTTTGATATAACCGCATAATACTCTCATACTCTTCTAATTTTTTAACAGTAATATGAATCTGTCTAAAAATAGCATTCCGACTAACAGAATAATTTTCTGCCATCTCTCCTAAACTAAGATTTTCAAAATAATAATCTTCAAAATAACGCTTCTGTTTTTCCGTAAGAAGCCCTTGGTATAAATCATACAACTGTCCATAATAAACAAAATCTTCCATATTATACTCCATTCATAAAATACATAATAAAGTCTAAAACAAGTAACATAACACCAATGATACTATATCCAATAGTCGCAAGTCTTCTTCGATAAATAATATGATTATTATAAGCCATAACCAAAAGAGTAATACCCAAGAAGAACTGAAACAAATAAAGAATAGAATTATCAATAATATACCAAATGAATAAACCAATTGTTAAAAAGGTAAGTACCAACTGTATATTAATAAAAACAATATTAAACCTAGTAATCTTTCTAGTCTGTTCATGACTTTGATTCATTTTTTCACTCATACTACATCATATCCTTAAATAATCCATAAATATATTTTTCAATATCAAAAACTTGTAAATCTTCTTTTCTTTCTCCAAGACCAATAAATTTTACTGGTAAACCTAACTGCTCCTTAATTGCCAATACAATACCACCTTTCGCAGTACCATCTAACTTGGTTAAAACAATACCAGTAATATTCGTAATTTCTTGAAATGCTTTTGCTTGACTAATACCATTTTGACCCGTAGTAGCATCTATCACAAGTAATGTCTCATGAGGTCCACCCTCAATAATACCTTGAATAACTTTATTTATCTTTTCAAGTTCCTTCATTAAGTTCACTTTATTTTGTAATCTACCAGCAGTATCAATCAATACAACATCATAAGCTTCACTTTTTGCTTTCATACACCCATCATAAACAACACTAGCAGGATCACTTCCCTCTTCTTTTCCATAGAAATCAACACCAACTTTTTCACTCCAAAAACGAAGTTGTTCTACAGCTCCAGCACGAAAAGTATCTGCAGCAACTAACAAAACCTTTTTCCCTTCTTCTTTCATTTTCCAAGCAAGCTTAGCAATTGTCGTAGTCTTTCCTACACCATTAACCCCAACAAACAAAAGTACTGTTGGCCCCTCTTCTTGATAAGCTATTTTACTAGACAACACTTCATCATTAACATAAATAATGAATAATTCATCTACAATAATTTCCTTCAACAACTCTGGATCACTAATCTTTTCCTTCGTAGCACGATCCTTTAAACGATCAATAAACTCCATAACAGTATTAACACCAATATCTGCCATAATTAAAATCTCTTCTAACTCATCAAAATAATCATCATTAATAGTACGATATTTATTAGTTAAATCCGCAAGTTTTGATACGAAACCCTGTCTAGATTTACTAAGACCCTTCTCATAAACTTTTACTTCTTCTTTTTCTACTTTTTCTTCTGTCTCGTTCTTAGACTGAAACATTGTCTTTATCTTATTAAATAATCCCATATACACAATAACAATAAGTATTAAACTTATTGAACTCCTTTCTTATATCAACAAAAATATTTTAACATAGAAAAATTATCTTTACAAACCAAGAAAACAGATAACTTTTAATCTGCTAAAATACATCTTAATTATGTTATAAAGACTTAATACTTTTTGTGAAACTTCTTCATATAACTCACGATTATCAGCATAAAATTGTTCAACTATATTCATATTATTTTTACATTTATCTAATGTCTCATCAATCAATTATTCTTCTTCCTATGTAATATTAAATATAATTTAGATAATCTTTTTTTCATTCGTAAATAATGCTCCTCTTATTATTTTTCACGATAAATATTTTATAAAATCATTTTTTAACCAAGAATAACTGCTTAATCAAAATCAATACTAACTCTAAAAATCCACCAACAAAAACTATCTTAACCTTTTGCATAAACAAAACGATGTTCTTTACTTGGTGAGTCTACAGATAAAACATAATCTTTAGTACCAAGTACATGTTCTTGAAGAATAGATGTATTTTGTATTTCTCCTAAATTATTATAACTTGGTACTAAAATATATTTATTTTCTAACAAACATGGAAGGCAGTTTTCATTAAGTTTTACACGATAATTCTTTTGATAATTTTCAGACTCTAACAACAAATTATAAGTCGTATCAACACCCAGATTACGAAAATTTGTTGCTAATTGGTTTAGATTACGAAAAGCTCCTTTTTTATAATAATCTCCAACCAACATATATGCAGCCCCTGTTAAAAAAGCATTAGTCACAAAAGCAACACTAAGAGAATATAAAGAAAATTCTAATAATGGAGCGTTATAAACCAAGCCAACTCCTGTACCTGCAGCCCACATTGTTATACACACTGAAGGAGAGTTTTTCATTTCTTTAACTATTGTAAAAGGTTCCTTAGCTCTTTGTATTTCTTTTAATAAATCATAATTAACTAATATCTTCATAATAAGCCCTCATAAACATCTCTATATCATACACCACTTAAAAATTATTGACAAGCATTCAAACTACCAAGTCCTAATACACAAAAATAGAAGGTGTAGACAAAACAAAAAAATTATAGTATAATTCTTTCGTCAGCTTAACGAAATCAAAAAAGAAAGGAGTTATTATGCAAAAGCCAAATGAAACAAGAATAGTTGTTTTAGGTGGTCTCGGAGAAGTCGGAAAAAATATGTATTGTGTAATGCATAACGATGCAATTGTAATTATTGATGCCGGTGTTAGTTTCCCAGAAAGTGAACTAATGGGAGTAGATTATGTTTTACCAGATTTTACATTTTTAAAAGAAAACGAAGATAAAATTAAAGCGTTATTAATCACTCATGGTCATGAAGATCATATTGGAGGAATTCCTTTTTTACTACAAAGTATTAAGATCCCTGCAATTTATGCACCAAATCATGCCAAAGAATTAATTGCAGTAAAATTACAAGATAAAAACATAAGATATGATAACTTATTTGTATATACAGAAAATACGAAATTAAAATTTAAAGAGATTGAGGTAGAATTTTTTAGAATTACCCATTCAATTCCAGATTCTCATGGTATTAGTATAAAAACACCTGATGGTAGAATTATAACAACAGGAGATTATAAATTTGATTTAACTCCAATTGGACCAATGGCAAATTTATATAAAATGGCATCTCTTGGAGAAGATGGAGTAGATTTATTGATTGGAGATTCTACAAATGCATTAAATGAAGGATTCTCTACCAGTGAATCTGTTGTCGATGAAACCTTAGGTGAGATGTTTGACAAGTGCAAAACAAATCGAATCATTATCGCAACATTTGCATCAAACATCTATAGAATTAAACACATTTTTGAGACTTGCTACAAACATAACAGAAAAATATGTATCTTCGGTAGAAGTATGGAAAATAACATCAATATTTCTATCAATGCCGGATATATTAACCATAAAGAATTATTAGTATCTGCAGAAGAAGCAAATAACTTAAAACCTGGAGAAGTAACAATTCTTTGTACCGGAAGTCAAGGAGAACCACTAGCAGCTCTATCAAGAATCTCTAATGGAACTCATAAACAAATTAAATTAAGACCAGATGATGTAGTAATATTCTCATCTAGTGCCATTCCAGGTAATGCCTTAAGCATCTCAAAAACTATTAACAAACTATATTTAAAAGGTGTAAAAGTATATACAAATTCTTCCCTTGCTGACTTACATACTTCAGGACATGCCAATGAAGAAGAAATTAAGTTGATGATACGTCTAATAAAACCAAAATATTTAATGCCATTCCATGGTGATTACCGTATGTTAAAAAAACAAGCAGACATTGGTATCAGTTGCGGAATTCCAAAAGAAAATACTTTCATTCTAAAAAATGGAGATAGTCTAATTCTAAAAAATCACGTAATTACAAAAGGAGAAAGTATGCCAGGAGCAGACGTTTACGTAGATGGAAATAGAATTGGGGAAATAGGAAGTGCCGTAATTAAAGATAGAAAGATTATGGCAAATGATGGTATTCTAGTAGTAATTATCAACGTAAATATGAAAAAAAGGGAATTACTAATTAAACCAAATATTACAACAAGAGGTTTTGTCTTAGTAAATGAAAATGAAGAATTAATTCATAAGATTGAAGACAAAGCTGAAACAATTATAAAATCCGAGTTAAAAAATCCTAAAACAACATTTCAATCATTAAAGAATGATATAACAGAAGAGTTATACCCATTCATTAATTCATTAACTGGTAGAAAACCAATTATTCTACCAATTATATTAGATATTAAAAAAGAAAAATAGGCCATGAAAGCCTATTTTTTGTGTAAAAAAAGAAGCTTATTTCGCTTCTTCTTGTGCTCTAGTTTCACGAACAACAGTAATTTTAATCGTTCCTGGATATTTTAAATTAGCCTCAATTTGCTCTTTAACTTCTCTAGCAATACGATGTGCCTCTAAATCATCCACTTCCTCAGGTTTTACAATAACTCGTAACTCACGACCAGCTTGTACAGCATAAGATTTTTCAACTCCAGGGATGTGATTACCGACTTCTTCCAATTGAGAAAGACGCTTAATATAATTTTCTAATGAATCATTTCTAGCACCAGGACGTGATGCAGATAAAGCATCTGCAATTGCTACAATACTAGCAATCACGCTAGTCGCTGGTTCATCGCCGTGATGAGAAGCAATTGCATTAATAACAACCGGGTCCTCACGATATTTCTTAGCAATATTAACACCAATATCCACATGACTTCCTTCTACTTCATGATCGATTGCCTTACCAATATCATGTAAAAGTCCAGCACGCTTTGCAAGAGTCGCATTTTCGCCTAGTTCACTAGCAAGCAAACCAGATAAATGTGCAACCTCCAAAGAATGTTGTAAGGCATTTTGTCCATAACTTGTTCGAAAATGAAGTTTTCCAATAATTTCAATCAAATCAGGATCAAATTTCGTTAACCCCAATTCAAAAGTAGCATCTTGACCATACTCAATAATTTGCTGTCTCATATCTTTACAAACTTTATCATAAAGTTCTTCAATTCGAGTTGGATGAATTCTTCCATCCTTAATCAAAGTCTCCAAAGTAACACGGGCAATCTCACGACGTAAAGGATCGAAACTAGATAAAACGACAGCTTCTGGAGTATCATCAATAATTAAATCAACTCCTGTAATTGCTTCAATTGTACGAATATTTCGCCCCTCTCTACCAATAATACGTCCTTTCATTTCATCATTTGGTAAATCAACAACCGTAACAGTCTGTTCACCAGCAATATCTGCCGCATATTTTTGCATCGAAGTAACAATCAATTCTCTAGCTGTTCTATCAGCAGTAAGCTTAGCCTCATTCTCACTTTCACGAACAAACTCTGCGATTTCTTTACTCATATTTTCTTTTACTTGACTCATTACAAGCTCCCTAGCTTTTTCTTTACTAAAACCAGAAATTTGCTCTAATAATTCTAACTGTTGTTTCTTAATCTCATCCACTTTACTTTTTTCATTTTGGATCTCGACTTGTTTAAGAGAAAGTTTATCTTCTCGCTCATCTAAAGAAGCTTCTCTTTTTTGGTATAATTCATCACGTTTATCAATACTCGCCTCTCTTTGCAACAAACGATTTTCAGATTCTTTAATTTCTTCTTTTTTCTCACGAATCTCTTTATCCAAATCCATTTTTAATTTATGTGCTTCCTCTTTCTGTTCTAAAGCAGCATCTCTTTTCATTTTTTCAATCTCTTTTTTTGCTTGTTCTCTAAGAGCTGCAACTTTTTTAGAAGCAACACTAACTCTGATACTATTTATAACAAATGCTATAAAAAGCCCCATAAGTAATCCAAGTACTACAAGTAAAATGGAGAAAACATAATTATCCATAAATTCCCTCCATCTAGATTAAGGAAAATACCTAAATCTAATTCTATTGTAGTTTTATTTCTAACTGTTGTCAAGGAAAAGAAAAGTCCACAAAAAGTGGACAAATTAAACTATTGCTGTAATAAATTCATAATAACATCATAATCAGAATAAGGTAACTTTTTATCATAAATAGCCATATAATTATCCCTTCCTTTTCCAATTACTGCAACAACATCCCCCTTTTTTGCATTTTGAAAAGCAAAAGAAATCGCATTTTGTCTATCCTCAATAAAGGTATATTCCTTTTCATTATGAGTGCCAATCATATCTTGTGCAATCTTTTTAGGATTTTCATATCTAGGATCATCCATAGTAAATACAATATAAGAAGCATATTGAAATAAAACATCACCAATAAGAGATCTTTTTCTCTTTTCTCTTCCGCCAGCAGCACCAGTTACTACAATAATACGAGAATAATGAGAAAGACTCTTTAATAAATGAAAAACTGCATTCTCCGTATGTGCATAATCTAGCAAAACATCAAACCCTCGCTTATCATGAAACACTTCTCTTCTACCTGGAACAACCGGTAACTTAGAAATAGAAAGGCAAAGTTTATCATATGGTAAGGAAAAACTACCAGCAATAAGCCAAGCTAAAACAACATTATATATATTATATATACCTAAAAACGGACTAGAAAAATGATATTTTTCACCTTGATAGCAGACTGTAAACTTAACAAAATCTTTACATTCAGAAACGTTAGAAATGACACAATCGTTGTCAGAGTTGACACCAAAAGATATTTTACATTTAACAGTCAATAATTGACAATTTTCGCAGTCACCATTAATAAAAATATTGCCATTAGACTTACATAAAGATGCAAGCCTAAATTTACAATTTCTATAATTTTCAATGCTTTTATGGATATTCAAATGATCTTCTGTAATATTAGTAAAAGCAACAACATCAAATAAAATACTATCTACTCTATGGTGAAGCAAAGCCTCACTAGACACTTCCATAACAATAACTTTACAATTGTGTTTTTTGACAACAGAAAATGCCTGATAAAGCTCCTCAATACAAGGTGTAGTATTCTGAGTAGGATAAATATCATCTCCACAATAAAGACCATTTGTCCCAATATAAGCTGTTGGAAAATACAAATTTAAAAGATTCCTGGTTATCATAGCTGTAGTTGTTTTCCCATCAGTTCCCGTAATACCGACAAAAGAAAAATCTCGACTAGATACCTCGTAAAACTTCTCACAAATAGAAATTAAAACTTGAGAAATATCAGAAACTAAAACAGTAGGAACCGAAAAACTACCCACTCTATCCACAACAACTGCAACAGCACCATGTTTAATAGCATCATCTATAAAAAGATAATGATCAACATGATATCCTTTAGTTGCGATAAATAAATAACCATCCTCCACATTTCTGGAATCAGTAGCAATACCCTTAATTTCTAAATCATAAGGGCACTCAATTAATTCAGACAACTTTTTCATCTGACACCTCTATTAAATCTTATGAAAAAAGAAAAAAGAATATTAAGTATCTTTTTCTTTCTTCTTAGATTCATCTTTCTTATCTAAATTAATATCATAATAGTCACGAACTTTAGCTTCAATCTCACTACATAGTTCTGGATTATCCTTAAGTAATAATTTTACATTTTCTTTTCCTTGTCCTAATTTTTCACCTTGATAAGAATACCAAGCACCAGTTTTTTCCACAATACCAGCTTCTACACCAAGATCAATAACTTCTCCCTCGCGCGAAACACCTTCTCCATACATAATATCAACAACTGCAGTTTTAAAAGGAGGAGCAACCTTATTCTTTACGACCTTAATCGTTGTCTTATTACCAACAACTCCGTCCCCCATTTTTAACTGTTCATTACGGCGAATATCTAGACGAATCGTAGAATAAAACTTTAAAGCACGTCCACCAGGAGTGGTCTCTGGATTTCCAAACATAACACCAACTTTTTCACGTAACTGATTAATAAAAATAGCAATTGTATTTGTTTTATTAATAGTACCAGAAAGCTTACGTAATGCTTGTGACATCAACCGCGCTTGAAGTCCAACATGAGAATCTCCCATCTCCCCATCAATTTCTGCCTGTGGAACCAAAGCAGCTACAGAATCAATTACAACAATACTAATTGCTTGGCTTCTAACCAAAGCTTCACAAATTTCCAACGCTTGTTCTCCAGTATCTGGTTGAGAAAGCAACAATTCATCAACATTAACACCTAAACGTTCCGCATAAACCGGATCAAGTGCATGTTCCGCATCAATAAAAGCTGCTCTACCACCCGTCTTTTGTACCTCGGCAATAGCTTGCAAAGCAAAAGTCGTCTTTCCACTAGACTCCGGCCCATAGATTTCAATAATTCTTCCTCTAGGATATCCACCTACTCCTAGTGCAATATCCAAAGACAAACACCCACTGGAAACAACATCTACTTTCATATGCTTACTATCGCCTAATTTCATAATAGAACCTTTTCCAAACTGTTTTTCTATATCATTTAATACTTGTTCTAAGGCCTTATCTTTTGAAACTTCTTTACTTACACTTTTCATAATTCCTCCTATTACTATTCAAAAGTATTCACAAACTAATTATATAATAAAAAAAAAGAAAAAGCAACACTTTTTCGAACAATTGTTTTATAATAAACTTTTGGCTCAAAAATAAAATTTTCTCTACCACAATAGAGAAAATTTATTCTTATTTTATTACGAATTCTATTTTTCTTCTTTACCAAAAATTAATGCCTTATTCATATTGAAATATTGGATTGCAGATACAATAGATAAAATAGTTGCAATATATAATAAAATTTCTGCAAGACTAATATTAATAAACTCAAATGGAACATTATAGAAGAAAACTAAAGTAGTACCAATCATCAAAGTAGCAGTCTTCAACTTTCCAGATCCAATAGCAGCAACAACTCTACCGCGTCCAGCTGCTTCCATTTTAATTGCATTAACAACAATATCACGAAGAACTACAATAACAGGTATAATTTCAGAAATCATATTTTGTCCTGCTAAAATAATCAAAACACTATTAACCAAAGCTTTATCAGCAATCGCATCTAACATTTTACCAGTATTTGTAACTTGATTATTCTTTCTTGCCAAGTAACCATCCAAAAAGTCAGTTAAACTAGCAACAACAAAAATAACTCCTGCAATAATATATTGTAATGATACTCCTCCAAGCATATTATAAGTAGGGAATTGTACTCCCACGTTATAAAAAGGAAAACATAATAAAATAATAAGGACTACAGTCAATAATAAACGCACAACCGTAATCTTAGTAGGTAAATTCATCTACATACTCCTTCCTTACTTCTGATACTAACTCTGTATCTACAACAGGTGCCTTATTAATAGTACTCACAATCAAATAAATGATAACAAACAAAAATAAAATCACAAGTGGTATCAATACGAAAGGCCAAACAGAAAACTTCTTTTTATGCTCCATCGTATATGGAGATTTAATCTTTTTTTCTTCTTTCTCTTTAGCTTCTAATTTTTTCTGTGCCGCTTTAATATCATCCAAAGAAATTTTAGATGTATGTTCAAATAAAAAACCATTAAACTCATCTACTACTTTTTCTGGATCAAGCCCTAAATATTTAGCATATTGACGTACATATTGTTTTAAACTATAAACATCTTTAAACGCACGTACATTACCACTTTCTATATTTTCAAGTTGAGATGTAGAAAGTTCCAAATCTTCTGCAGCTTCTTCCATACTAACACCATTACTAATTCTAGTATGTTTTAAATACTCTCCCAGTTCCTTCATCACAACACCTCACTATAATAAACAAATAATATAAATAAGCCATGTTCTGTTCCTGTTACCAGGCGACAAACATTTATCTACTGTTTCCAGTCCCTAACCTCGTTTGATTCCTCAGTTAAAGCTCCCCTACCAATTTTGGGTTTCTCGCTCGCGGGGTTTACCACGTTTCACTCTTTTGTTTCCAAAAGCATCGTCACTGCGGCACGTTATGGAATAAATCTTATCCAAAGACTTAGATTATATCCGCCGTTAGCAATTGCTACCCTAGGTTATTTTTTCTCTAGGCACGAACACTACAATCATTGCAGACTGTGCGAGCATGGACTTTCCTCTAATATAAAAATACTAGCGTTTGTCTATATATTAGTTGTTATTATCTTTGTTACTACCATATACCATTTTCTCAAGTTGAGAAAGACGTCTTAAAATATCAACATTCGTCACTTCAGGAACTTCTACATTACTACGAGCAACTTCCATACTCATCTTTGAATTACGAAGCTCCTGTTTTAGGTTCATAATTTCGCCTAATAAATCCGCTTTTTCTTTCTCTAAATTATTGATAATATTAAGAAACTGTTCATAGTCCCCTATAATAATATCAAGAAACTGGTCTACTTCTTTTAAACGGTATCCACGAGTATCAATTTTAAACTCTTTTTCCAAAATATCTTGTGGCATAAGTGTAATTTTATTTTGATACATGTTATCACCAATCCCTTACAGTAATATTATGTCATTGATTGTCTATTTTGTCAATTGTCTAAGTACCGTTTTAAATAGCACAAACGAACACCAATTTTAACATCTCTAGTTTTACTAGATAAAACTCCGAGAAGTTGAACTACATCAAAACTATTCATAAAATCACCAACATAATCATACACGAAAACAAAAAAGATATCATTCAATTCGACAAAAGATACCAAAAAAGCACACAAAGCATCACTACTTGACGAAAGATACGAACTAATTGTAACAGTTCAGACATCAAATAAATAATTGTACACAATTTAATGAAAGTCATATTGTAAAATAAGGGTTTTAT
>CALVTC010000027.1 GCA_944359885.1 uncultured Bacilli bacterium
AGTTCGGACATATGCTTCCTTCTATCTTCTCTTTTGATTCTGTCTTACTCGGTTCATTTGATGTTTCTTTTTTTACAGTTTTCTCTTCTAATAGACTTCCACATTCTTCACAGAACTTTGCTCCTTGTTTATTTTTTGCTCCACAGTTTGGACAAGAGATTAGTTCCTCCTTTGGTAATGTAAGGACTTCTTCTGTTTTCTTTTCTTCGGGTTTTTCTTGGCCTAACCTTGTACCGCATTTTTTACAGAATTTGGCATCTTCTACATTCTCATAATTACAGTTTGAGCAAACATTGGATGCTTTGCTTTCTTTTTTATCTTCCTTTTTTTCGCCTGCTTTTGTTGTTTTAATTTCTGTTTCATTTAATTTTGTACCACACTTTTTACAAAACTTAGCTCCTTCTATATTCTCATAGTTACAGTTCGGACATATGCTTCCTTCTATCTTCTCTTTTGATTCTGTCTTACTCGGTTCATTTGATGTTTCTTTTTTTACAATTTTCTCTTCTAATAGACTTCCACATTCTTCACAGAACTTTGCTCCTTGTTTATTATTTGCACCACAGTTTGGACAGGAAATTAGTTTTTCTTCATTTAATTTTGTACCGCACTTTTTACAAAATTTTTCTCCTTCTTTTACACTCGCTCCACATTTTGGACATTTTTTTGAATTCATGTTATCACCTACTGTATTATTTTACAATATTTTATAAAAAAATGATACATATAATAACATTTTTCCAAGAAAAAAACGAGTGTGCTATTTCTCGTTTTCTTAATTTGCTAGTGGTTTACTAAATTCTAGTCTTAGTTTATCAGCTACTGTAACAATAAATTCTGAATTGGTAGGTTTTGCTTTGTCAATATCTACACTATGTCCAAATATTTCTTCCATTAGTTGCCAGTTTCCTCTATTCCAGCTTACTTCAATCGCATGTCTAATGGCTCTTTCTACACGTGAGACTGTTGTATCAAATTTCTTTGCTACTTCTGGATATAACTCTTTTGTAATTCCTCCTACAATTTCTGGCCTTTCATATACTAATGTAATACTTTCTCTAATATATTGATATCCTTTTATATGAGAAGGTACACCTAATTCATGTAATGTGTTGGTGATTGCAATTTGCAAATTATTGTGATAAATATCAATTTCTTTTCCACCAAATTTTACACCTTCAGCAACCTCTAAGATTCTCTTTTCCAAATCCTCTAACTCAAATGGTTTTAAGATAAAGTAATTAACTCCTAATTCTGATACCTTACGAATCATATCTTGCGTATTGTAGGAAGTTAATACAATTACTTTCTTATCAATTGATTTCTTCTTCATGTACTCCAGTACTGCAATTCCATCTTTATTAGGCATGATTAAGTCTAATAGAATTATGTCATACTCCTCTTGTTTTCTTTCAATCAAGCGAATTCCCTCTGTTCCATCATAAGCTTCTAGTGAAATTGTGACTTCGGGACGCTCTGTGAAGTATTCCTTAATCATCTCTACTAAACTCTTATTATCATCTACTACTAATACTCTTGTCTTTTTCATTTATTCTCCTCTCAGTACTGCACGTATTTTCATTATATACTAGGTTTTTAAAAAATGATAGAGAAAAAAAAGACAAGTTTTGTCGAAACTGTCTAATTTGTCTATTTTTTTAGTTTTTTCAAGAAAATTTTTAATTGCTCTGGTTTTAAGCTTAATCCTCCTACCAAATAACCATCGATTTTCGATATTTGATTTAGTGTTTCAATATTTTCTTCATTAGCGCTTCCACCATACAAAATCTTGTTATTAGGAAATTTATCTTTCATTAGTTCTACGACATCGTCAATTTCCCTTATTTGTGGGATTATCCCTGTTCCGATTGACCAAATAGGTTCATAAGCAATGATAATTTTTGATTTTTCTTCTTCGGATAATCCTTGTGTTGCTTCCTCTAAATCTTTAGTAATTACTTGCTTCTCTATTTGTTTTTGTCGTTCTTCTTTTTCTTCTCCTACACAAAGAATTGGAATTATATTTACTTTTAGTAAGTTTTTGATTTTTTCGTTAATTTCTCGATTGGTTTCTTGTTGGTATTTTCTTCTTTCAGAATGTCCTACGATACAATAACTTACATTCATAGATTTCAATTGAGTCGCTGAAATTTCTCCAGTATATGATCCACACTCGGTGCAACTGACATTTTGAGCACCTATTTTTATATTATCTAAATCTATATCATTCAAAAACAGACTACATGGACATAGTATTAAGGTTACATCTGTTTTTATTTGTTGAAGTTGTTTTTTATACGATAGAAATTCTTGTCTTGTTAAATTACATTTATTATTTAAGGTTACTATCATTTTATCATCCCTTATCGTTTATATTTGATAATTTGTGTGATTATCTTTTATTTCTGATGATCTTGATTTCATATATACTTGCATGTTGGATTCCATGCCCAGATCTTCAAAGCTTCTGTTTTTGAAATAGTTTGATGGTATTGACCTTGATTTTTCTTGTAAAATGATGATTTCTTCCATTCCTAGTGTCGTGAAAGCATAATTTTCTGCTTCTTCTAATAATTTTTCTTGATGTTTAAAATTCGAAGTATTATCTATTGTCATACGACAGATTTTTCTATCTTTTTCTCCAATTAGGTGCAATACTGTTATTATATTACCATTTTCCTGAAGGAAAAGTGTTTTTACTATTTCTGGTGTTTCTTGTTCTAGTTGTCTATAATCTATTTCTGACATTAATTTTTTTGTGTTTTTTAAATACTGGGTTGTGGTATGAGTCAAGTTATTTTTGGCTTCATACTTTTCTAATAAATATATGTGTTCTTCATTATAAGGATTGGCAACAACTACTTGTTCTTTCATTTTATTTGATTGCTTCCAATCCGGGTAGAGTTTTTCCTTCTAAATATTCTAGAGTTGCTCCTCCTCCAGTAGATGCATGATATACTTTATCTTTATATCCAGAGTTTGAAGCTGCTGCTACTATATCTCCACCACCCAAAATCATCTTAATCTTATTATTTACTACAAATTGTAAAATGCGATCGGTTCCTTGTTTATACTTTTCGAATTCATATACTCCAAGTGGTCCGTTCCATACAGCAATAACAGCATCTTTCAAATAATTTTCAAATAAAGTTTCTGTTTTAGGTCCAATATCTAGTCCCATTTCGTTATATTCTAAATCGCTAATATCTTTTACTTTATATTCCTCGTTTTCGCTATATTCTGTTGTTACTGCGACATCAACTGGTAAGACTATCTTATCTGGATAATTATTTATTATTTTTTTACAGAATTCAATATTTTCTTCATCTAGTAGAGAATTTCCAATTTCATAACCTTCTGCTTTTAAGAATGTAAATGCCATTCCTCCACCGATTAAAATTTTATCTGCTTTTTTTACTAAATTTTCAATGACACCAATCTTATCTTTTACCTTTGCTCCACCTAACACTACTATAAATGGATGCTTTGGATTGTTTAATTCTTGTAGAGCATTTAATTCTTTTTCAATCAATAAACCAATGCAAGAATCTAGGTGGGAGGCAATTCCAACGTTAGAAGCATGTGCTCTGTGAATGGTTCCAAAGGCATCATTTACAAATATATCCCCTAAAGATGCCCAATAAGCACCTAGTTCTTCATCATTTTTACTTTCTTTTTTACCATCCAAATCCTCATATCTAGTATTTTGTACTAAAATAATATCATGCTCTTTCATGTTGTTGATAGCATTTTCTAATTCCTCCCCACGAGTTTTATCTATAAATGTTACTTTTTGTTTTAATAATTCTTCTAGTCTTTTGGCAACGGGAGCTAGATTGTTTTTTACCAAATCACTTTCTTCTTTTACTCTTCCTAGGTGTGAAAATAATATTACTTTGGCATTTTTATTAAGGCAATATTCAATGGTTGGGAGTGCTGCTGTGATTCTTGTATCATCTATAATTTTTCCATCTTTCATTGGTACATTAAAGTCACAACGAATTAATACTTTCTTATGTTCTAGATCCATATCTTTTATTGTTTTCATAGCTTATCTTCTCCTATCTAATTTCAGTATAGCATTTTTCTGAATGAAAAAAAAGAAGCTTTGTGAACTGATTTTAAAATTTCTACCTCGGTAGATTTCGTTCACATCTCCTTTTTATTGTTCCATTAAATATTTAGCTGTTCTTACCATTTGAGCAGTATAACTCATTTCATTGTCATACCATGAAACTACTCTTGCTAATTGTTTTCCGTCCACTTCTAATACGCTAGTAGATAGTCCATCCACCAAAGAACCGCAGTGTCTTCCAATTACATCACTGGATACAATTGGATCTTCTGTATATTGTAACGTTTCATTTTGTGATTTCTTTAATACATCATTAATTTCTTCAGCGGTTGTTTTCTTTTTAAATTCTAGTACTAAATCGATTACAGATCCAGTTGGAACTGGTACACGCATAGCTGCTCCATCTAGTTTTCCATCCAAATTTGGACATACTTTTCCAATGGCTGCTGCTGCTCCTGTAGATGCTGGCACAATATTTGCAGCGCATGCTCTACCACGACGAGCTTTGATTCCTTTTTTATGAGGTACATCTAAAGTAGCTTGATCATTAGTATAAGCGTGAATTGTTGTCATATATCCTTTTTCGATTTCAAATGCTTTATCTAACACATCAACCACTGGAGCTAAGCAGTTGGTAGTACAACTTGCAGCAGAAATAATTTTTTCCTCACCTGTTAAAAGCATGTGGTTTACATTGTAAACGATTGTTTTTATATCTCCTTTCGCAGGTGCAGAGATAATTACTTTTTTTGCTCCGGCATTAATATGTGCCATAGCTTTTTCTTCTGAGGTAAATTTTCCTGTACATTCTAATACTACATCAATATCTAAATCTTTCCATGGTAGGTTAGCTGGGTCTGTTTCAGCATAGACTTTTATACTTTTATTCCCTACTATAATATTATCATTTTCGCTGTGGATCTCATCAATTCTATAGTTTCTATGATTGGTATCATATTTTAACAAATATGCTAATTGTTCAGCATCTGTTAAATCATTAATTGCAACTACGTCAAAATCAGGGTCTTCTTCCATTAATCGGAATGCAAGACGGCCAATTCTTCCAAATCCGTTAATTGCTACTCTTACCATAATAATTCCTCCTTTATTCTCATTATATAGTTTTCTATTTTTGGTTTCAATATATTCCAAGTTTTTTGACACTTTTTTGTCGAAAAAAATATCCACAGGTTTTGTGGATATTTATTCATGAAAACAACTTCCACCTATAAACTCTCGTAAGATAGAGTCTTGTGGTATTACGTCTGCTGGAATTGGTAAAAATAATCTTAAGAACTCAATTAGTCTCTTTGCTTCTTCATAGTATGGAGAGTCTTGTGATACAGAGTACAATAATGGTTCTACGTAAGTTTTTAAGACACCAATTTCATATATTAAGGCTGAATTAAATGTAAAATCTGCATCATCTTGATATGGGAAAATATATTTTTCTTCTCCTCTTCTTACACTATCCCAAGATTTTAAAGTATAGTCTACATTATTATTTCTTGTCCTATTATCCCTAATAATTCTTCTTAATAGTCTATTATCTGTTGTAGAAACACGATTATGATTATCAATATTTAGTTCTGTCAAAGCAGATATATAAATTTTAAATTTTTTGTTTCGAGGAATATTGGTTAATATTTTATTATCTAGTGCATGAATTCCTTCAATTAGTAAAATATCTTCTTCATTTAAAGCTATGCTGTTTTTGAATTCTTTTTTTCCCAATACAAAACTATAAGTTGGGATGGTAACTTCTTTCCCTTTTAATAGGTCTTCTACTTGTTTATCAAATAGTTTTAAATCAATCGCTTCTAGACATTCATAATCTGGTTTTCCTGTTTCATCGACTGGATTATCTTCTCTTTCTACAAAGTAGTCATCCATAGATAATACCTTAGGATGAAGACCAAAGCTTTCTAGATACATTCTTAATTTTCTCGACGTTGTAGTTTTCCCAGATGATGAGGGGCCTGCCATTAATACAATTTTTATGTCTTTTCTTTTCTTATTGATCTCACGTGCTAAATTTAATAAACGATTACTTTGTAGTGTTTCATCAATACGTATTAAATCATTAATTTTTCCTAGAGAAACTACTCTGTTTAAGTCTACTGAATTTTCTACACCAATTATTTTGGCCCAGTCTCTGCACTCCTGAAATACTTCAAACATGTGTGGGTGGTGTTTATATGCTGGTATTTTACCTGGCTGGTAGATAGTTGGGAATTGTAAGACAAATCCATTTTCTTTTACAAAAGTTAAATCAAAATCTTTTAATTTTCCAGTAGAAGATGGCATTAGATTATAAAAATAATTATAATAATTTCCCAAACGATATAAAGTGATATAACCATTTGTAGTATAAGACATAACTCCTGCTTTAGACTTGTCTTTCTTACTTTCAAAATATTTGATTGCTTCTTTTCTATCTACCGTACTTTTCATAATTGGCATATCTGCAGCAATAACTTTATTCATAGTTTCTTTTATATTTTTAAGTCTATTTTCTGTTAATTTAAATGTTGTTTCTATGTAGATTCCTTTATCTAGTGAATGCTGTACAACAATATCTGCTTCTTCTCCAAATAATTTTTTTATCGCATATAAAAGAACATAAGTAAGACCACTGATATGGCTTCTGTTTCCTTCTCTTGAAGATAAATCCAAAAATTCAATTGTTGCACTTTTCTCTAATACTTTCGTTAATTCTTTTAACCGATTATTTACTCTTGCTAGTATGATTGGATATTTGTATTCTTTTTGAAATTCCTTAGAGATTTCTTCTAAGGTCATGCCTTTACTCATTTGATACTTTTTCCCATTTATTTCTACTTCGATTGTTTCCATCATAGTATCACCCTCTTTATTTTCTCTTATTATTGTATCATACTTTGTCGTTTTAGAATATGCATATTTTTATTTCTTTACATCTATACTAAGGATAGGTGATAATTATGGCTTTAGTTCCGGTAGTTGTTGAAAAAGAATTAGATGGAGAACGTAGTTATGATATTTTTTCTAGATTATTAAAAGAGAGAATTATTTTTATTAGTGGAGAAATTAATGATACTTTAGCAAATAGTGTAATTGCCTCTTTACTATATTTAGATTCTATTAGTCATAATGATATTTCTATTTATATTAATTCTCCTGGTGGAAGCGTTTCGTCTGGATTTGCTATTTATGATACTATGCAGTTTATTACGAGTGATGTTTCTACTATCTGTGTTGGAATGGCAGCTAGTATGGGAGCTTTTTTGTTGTCTAGTGGTACAAAAGGAAAAAGATATGCTTTACCAAATGCGGATATTATGATTCATCAACCACTTGGTGGGGCAGAAGGACAAGCTAGTGATATTAAAATCGCGGCAGATCGAATTATTCTACTAAGAAAAAGATTAAATAAAATTCTTGCTAAAAATACTAACCAGAGTTTACGAAAGATAGAAAAAGATACAGAAAGAGATTATTATTTAGATGCAGATGAGGCATTGGAATATGGCATTGTTGATAAAGTTATAGTAAAAGAAAAAGCGTGAATTTTGATATGAACCTCGTTTCTTGTGTCCAAGAAACGGGGTTCAGTTCATTTCACGCTATTTTTTCTTTGTTAAGGTATAAAGACATTCCAATACATTGGATGCCCATTCTACAAATAAGCAGACTATTAAACTTGATATTACTAATGTTACTGCAAAGATGAATAAATAAAGACTTGTATAACCAATGGAACATATAATTAAGAAAAATGATACTATAACAGCGGCAACTAAATAAATCATTTTAAATAATCCTAAGTTATGGATTGTCTTTTCATATTTATTCTGTGGTGAAGTTATTTCTTCATTGCTTTCATTTGTTTCTTGTTCGTCTACAAATGATGCTTTACAATTCGGACACTGAGTTGCATCCGCATTTACTTCTGCTCCACAATTTCCACAGGTGAAAGTCACTTCTTCTACGACTTCGCTGCCACAATTTGGACATTTTTTCTTTTTATCATCAAATTCCGTTTGGCATTGTGAACATTTAATTACTCCCATGTACTTACTCCTTCCTTTTTACTATACTATACCATATTGCTACTAATTTGTATAACCTATAATATTTTTATTATTTTTCTGCTTTTAGTTTTTTAAATCTAGTAGCTAGATCTTTGATTTTACGAAATCGATGATTTAGTCCAGATTTAGTAATGGGATTGCCCGTTTCTATTGAAATAATTTCACTTAGTTCTTTTAAAGATGCCTCGGGATATTTCTTTCGATATTCTAATGCTTCTTGTGTTTTTTCATCCAAAAGACTAGTTCCTAAATTTTCTTCAATAATTGTAATATCATCCAATTGTGCTGTAGCAGTCGCAACCACCTTATCCATGTTTGCTTGTTCACAATTATTTAAACGATTAGCTTGATTTTTTTTATTTCTATAGATTCTTTGATTTTCAAAGTATAACACTGCCTTATTTGCCTTAATTATTTTTAAGAAGTCACTAATTTTATCTGCTTCTTTGATATATAACATATATCCTTTATCTCTAGTTAATATCTTTACATTTAAGTCAAATAAGTTTAATATTTTTTGAACGAATACTGCTTCACTTGATTTTTCAATCAGTAATTCCATATGATATCTCGAAGTTTTTGGATCATTTATACTACCAGAACTCAGAAAGACTCCTTTTAAATAAGCTCTAATTTCTTCGTTAGCACCAACAATGTATTGTGGTGGTTTTTCTAAATAGCAACCATTCTGGTCCTGATAACCAATATCTTCTAAAATAAAATCTTTTTTATCTTCTATGGTAAGCACCAATAAATCTTTTTTACTAAAATTCAGACTATCTTTTACTTCTTTTTTTACTCTTGTCTCATAGAGCGTATCTAATTGTTTTTCAATTCTTTCACATATCATAGGGTTTTCTGTTGTTAATTGGAACCCGTGAGAAGTTTGATGACCGTTGTTTCTTATGTAGCCAGATAATTCAGCAATCATTTCTGATTTTGAACCAATATTTCTTGAAATTTCTTCTTTAATGTCTGTTGTATATGACATATTATTTCCTCATTAGATAATTAAATATTAGACCACTTAATTTTAAGCTATTATGTCTTAAGGTATTATCTTCCAAGATAATTAAATCATCTTCTATTAGTTCAGTTTCCAAATTTTTGATTGCTTCATAATCAATTTCTACTGGATCTTTTTGTTCATCTGTTGCATATTTTTGAGCAATGTTTTTATCAATTTTTGTATTGCTGGCAACTACTACATCTATTTTCCTAAATTCAAGATATTTATTTAATAATTTGATATGATCACTTACTGTAAAGTCATCTGTTTCTCCTGGTTGAGTTACTACATTGCATAAATACATTAATGGTGCATTGGTTTCTTTTAAGGCCTTTTTAACATCTTTACAAATAATGTTTGGTAATATGCTCGTATAAAGACTACCCATGCTAAAGATTATTAAATCCGCTTCTTTAATTGATTCTAATACCTCTGGTAATACTTTAGGTTCATCTTTATAATAAATTTTTTGCAATTGCGTGTGTGCTTTTGTAATTTGTTCTTCCCCTTCAATGACATTGCCTTTTTCATCTAATCCCATTAGTGTTAGAGATGAGTCTTCTGAAATTGGTAAAACGGTATGCTTTACATCGAACAATTTACAAAGAGATGTGATAGATTCTTTTAAAGAACCTGTTATGTCTAGCAACGCTGTTAAAATCAAATTACCTACTGCATGACCATTTAAATCGCTTGTTGTATGAAAACGGTATTCTACCATTTGTTTGATTGGATCATCAATTTCTGATAGGGCTGTTATTACTTTTCTGATATCTCCAACAGCAGGAGTGTTAAACTCTTTTCTTAATTTTCCTGTTGAGCGACCATTATCAGAAACCGTAATTACCGCGGTAATATCTACCGGGAAATCTTTTAATCCTTTTAATAAGTAAGAAATTCCTGTTCCTCCACCAAAAACTACTACCTTTTTATACATATATACCTCCTAATTACTGTGATATTGGTTCTTATTTTTACTCTTTATAAAAATTATCAATCCAGATATCACAAAAATAATTGATACTAACTGAGCCACTTTTATTGGACCCAGCATTAATGAATCTGTTCTCATCCCTTCTATTATGAAGCGAATGATTCCGTACCAAATTAAATAAAAGCTTGATAGTTGTCCGACTTTTAAAGTTTTTCTTTTTCGTAGAATAAACATAATTATAAATCCAATGAGACACCAAACAGACTCATAGAAAAAAGTAGGATGATGATATGATCCAGAGATATACATTCCCTTTATAATAAAAGAAGGGATTCCTAATGACTTTAGTGTTTCTAATGATGTGATGGGGCCATATGCTTCTTGATTAAAAAAGTTACCCCAGCGACCAATCGCCTGAGCAATAATTAATCCCATTACAATGATATCTAGCATTTTCCATATATCTACTTGGTATTTTTTACAATAGTAAATAACGAATAGAAGACCAGCAATAATTCCTCCATGTATTGCTAATCCTCCATTCCAAATCTTAATTATATCTAATGGATTATTTAAATAGTATGGTAAATTAAATATAACAAAGTATAGTCTAGCACCTAGAATCCCTATTAGAATTGTATAGAATGTTAAGTTTATTAAAAAATCTTCTTTGATATTATTTTTTTTTGCTTCTTTATAAATTAAAAGGCAAGCAATTAACATTCCTATAAAAATACAGATAGAGTACCAGTGTATTTCAATAGGTCCTAATTCTAATGCTATTTTATTCATAGATTACCTCTTTATCCTTGTAGAATTTTCTTTAAGAATTGACCAGTGTAAGATTCTTTTACTTTTGAGACTTCTTCTGGAGTACCAGTTGCAACAATTTGGCCTCCTTCATCTCCTCCTTCTGGTCCTAGGTCAATAATATAATCTGCTACTTTGATAACATCTAAGTTATGCTCGATTACAACTACTGTGTCTTTATTATCTACTATTTTTTGTAAAATTGCAAGCAACCGTTTAATATCATCAATATGAAGACCGGTTGTTGGTTCATCTAGAACAAATAATGTTTTACCAGTTGCTTTCTTTTGAAGTTCTTTAGCAAGTTTTACTCGTTCTGCTTCTCCTCCTGATAAAGTTGGTGCTGGTTGTCCTAATTTGATATATCCTAGTCCTACATCTTCTAAGACTTGTAGTTTGTTTTTTATCTTTGGTACATTTGAGAAAAACTCTAATGCTTCCGATACTCTCATATCTAGTACCTCAGCAATATTTTTTCCCTTATATTTTATGTTTAGGGTTTCTCTATTATACCTGGTACCGTGGCATACTTCGCATGGAACATAAACATCTGGTAGAAAGTGCATTTCTATCTTTTTAACACCATCTCCACGACAAGCTTCGCAACGTCCACCTTTTACATTAAATGAGAAACGATTCTTTTCAAAACCATACATTTTAGCTTCTTTGGTTGTTGTAAATAGTGTACGTATATCATCAAATACTCCTGTATATGTTGCAGGGTTTGATCTAGGAGTTCTACCAATTGGATTTTGAGAAATTGCTACTATCTTATCAATATTATCAAGTCCTAAAATCTTTTTATGCTTTCCTGGTTTTTCTTTGGAGTGATAAAGTTTTGCTGCTACTGCTTTACAAAGAATTTCATTAATTAGACTACTTTTTCCGCTTCCTGATACTCCGGTTACACAAGTAAATGTTCCTAGTGGAATATCTACATCAATATTTTTTAGGTTATGTTCTTCAGCACCTTTTATCTTTAGGAACTTTTTGTTTCCTTTTCTTCTTATTTTTGGTATTTCAATACATTTCTTTCCACTCAAATATTGCCCTGTTAAACTGTTTTCGTTTTTCATTACTTCTTCTGGCGTTCCTTCTGCTACAACTTGTCCTCCATGATCTCCTGCACCTGGTCCAATATCTACTAAATAGTCACAGGCTAGCATTGTATCTGTATCATGTTCAACAACAATTAGAGTATTACCTAAATCTCTCATTTCTAACATGGAATTAATTAGTTTTTCATTGTCTCTTTGATGAAGTCCGATACTTGGTTCATCTAAAACATATAACACGCCTGTTAAATGTGAACCGATTTGAGTAGCTAGTCTAATACGTTGCGCTTCTCCTCCTGATAGAGTTCCGGCGCTTCTACTTAATGTTAGATATTCCAATCCTACATTTGCTAAGAAGTGAAGTCGGTCTTGAACTTCTTTTATTACTAATTTTGCAATTTCTTTTTTTTCTTCTGATAATTTTAAGTTGTCAAAGAAAGGTATTAATTCTTTGATACTCATCTTTGTTACTTCATAAATATTTTTACCATTTAATTTTACAGATAGTACATCATCTGTTAATCTTGCACCATGACATGTTTCACATGTATGTTCTACCATATAGTTTTCTAACCATTCTCTGATCCAAGTAGAACTTGTTTCCATATATCTTCTTTCTAGGTTATTTACGATTCCTTCATAGTAGTCTCTGGTATTATACTTATTTCCACTCTTTGAAGAATATTGAAAATGAATAATTTCGTCCGATCCATAAAGAATTATGTCTTGTTGTTTCTTGGTTAATTTTTTCCATGGTTTTGTCATATCAATTTTATAATGCTTGCAGACACATTCTAACTTTTTATAATCTACTCCTTCGGTATCATCTGTTAGTGTTTTTATGCATCCGGTTGCAATTGATTTTTCTTTATCTGGAATTAGTAAATCTGCATCAATTTGTAATTTCATACCCAACCCTTTACAATCTGGACAAGCACCATATGGCGCATTAAAACTGAATATTCTTGGTTCTAATTCTGGAAGTGAGAACTCACAATATGGGCAAGCAAATGATTCGGATAATACAATTTCTTTTTTGTTTTCTCCTAGTATTTCAATTGCCACTTTTCCCTCTGCTAGTTTGGTTGCACCCTCAATTGCTTCAAACAGTCTAGACCTTGCATTATCTCTTATAATTAGTCTATCAATTACAACATCAATTTTATGTTTTTTGTTCTTATCTAGATTGATGTCTTCTGATAAATCTAACATTTCATCATCTACACGAACACGGACATATCCTTCTTTTCTTAGATTTTCTAATAAATCTTTTTGTGTTCCTTTTTCGCCATGTACAACTGGCGCCATAATAATTATTTTTGTTCCTTCAGGGTATTCTAGTACTTTATTTGTCATCTCTTCTACACTCTGACTCGTGATAGGGATATTGTGATTTGGACAATATGGTACACCAACACGGGCAAATATTAATCTTAGATAGTCATAAATTTCTGTGACAGTACCTACTGTTGATCTAGGGTTATTATTAGTTGTTTTTTGATCGATACTAATTGCTGGAGATAGTCCCTCAATACTATCTACGTCTGGTTTTTCACTACCTCCTAAAAATTGTCTAGCATAAGCGGATAGACTTTCTACATAACGTCTTTGGCCTTCTGCATATATTGTATCAAAAGCAAGACTACTTTTTCCACTTCCGGATACTCCTGTCATAACGATTAATTTATTCTTTGGTAATTCTATATTTACATTTTTTAAGTTATTTTCTCTTGCACCTTTTACAATTATTTTATCCATATACTTCACCTGCCATATTTCTTTTTATAAAATAACATCTATATTTTAATCACATTCGCTTTTTTCGTCAATCGAACAAATTAAAATCAGAAGGATTTCTTCCGATTTGTTTTATTAGACTTTTTAAGTATTAGTAAATCAGACTGTTAGTGTTGTAGTCTTGATATTTAGTTTCAGCAGTTGTTTCTATCTGAAGCTTTCTATTTTCTTTCTTTAAAAGTACAAGACTGGCATAATTTTTCGCTTGGTTTTCTATCTTGAAAAGATTTTTTTAGTTTTTGATACCTTTCTTTTTGACAGATTTCTTCTATTGTTTCTTCATAGATATTTCCTAGGTTGATAATACCATTACAATCTAGGCAACAGGGTACTACTGTACCATCTACTAGTATGGCAATATGTGTCTTTAATGCGTGACAATATCCACAGCTATTGTGATTAGTAATATTTGGCCACTCAAATTCATTATCTTTATCCACATATATTGTGGAAGAAATTTTTACATTGTTTTCTGTTTTTAGTTTTTCCACTGTTTCTTTCGATAAATGGTAATAGTTTTTTAACTTTTCCACTATTTTTGTGGATTTTTCATTCAGTTTACCATCTTTTAAAGTCCAAATGCGATAAATTATCACCGTATTTGTGGATAACTTTTCTACATTTCGAAATATTTCTTCTTCATACTGTGGATTATTTTGTTCGCAATGAAGAGAAAAATTAATTTTATGTAGAGAAGAACAGTTTTTTAACTTGTCTACTAGCTTAGGAAATAGTGTTCCATTAGTTGTTAGATTTACTTGCAAGTGATACTTTTCAGCTAGTTTTAAAAAATCTATGATTCTGGGATGAAGAAGAGGTTCACCTTTTACATGTAGATATATTACGTTCGTTACTTTGGAGATTTCTTTTAGTATATGCTCAAACTCTTGCTCTGCCATAAATCTTTTTTCTTTTTTTACTTCTGAACAAAATGAACAAGCTAAGTTACAACAATTTGTTATTTCTATATATACTTTTTTATACATATTAATTAAGATCCTGATTTCATCTCAAATAAGATATCACGTAATTCCATTGCACGTTCGAAGTCTAATGCTTTTGCAGCTTCTCTCATTTCTTGTTCGATGGCGTCTACTGTCTTGGCAAACTCTTTTTTCGTCATCTTCTTTGGTTTTTCTGCAGCTTTTTCATCAACATTACTGATTACATCTCTTATTTCTTTTTGGATTGTCTGTGGAGTGATTCCATGTTCCTTATTATACGCTTGTTGAATTTTTCTACGTCTTGCGGTCTCTTCTATGGTTTCTTTCATAGAATCTGTAATTTTGTCTCCATACATAATAACATGGCCATTTGCATTTCTAGCGCAACGACCTACTGTTTGAATCAAGCTTCTCGTACTACGTAGGAATCCTTCTTTATCTGCATCTAATATGGCGATAAGTGAGACTTCTGGAATATCTATTCCTTCACGTAATAGGTTAATTCCAACTACGACATCATATTTTCCAACACGTAAATCATGAATAATTTGAAGTCGTTCTAACGTTTTTATCTCAGAATGAAGATATGCCACTTTGATATCTAATTCTTTTAGATAGTTTGTTAATTCTTCTGACATACGAATCGTTAGTGTTGTTACTAATACTCTTTCATTTTTTTCAATTCTGTCCTTAATTTCTCCTACTAGGTCATCAATTTGTCCTTCGGTTTTTCTAACTTCGATTGTTGGGTCTAATAGGCCTGTTGGGCGAATAATTTGTTCGACATATTTTCCACCGGTATGTTCTAATTCTAAATCTCCAGGCGTTGCCGATACATAGATTGCTTGATTAATTTTTTTCTCAAATTCATCATATTTTAAGGGCCTATTATCTAGTGCACTAGGAAGACGAAAGCCATATTCTACAAGGTTCATTTTTCTAGCTCTATCACCATTATACATTCCTCTAACCTGTGGTAATGTAACATGGGATTCATCTACTACTAATAGATAATCCTTGGGAAAGAAGTCCATTAGTGTCGTTGGAGTCTCTCCTTTTTTTCTTCCGGCCATTGGGGCAGAATAGTTTTCAATACCAGAACAAAATCCCGTTTCTTCTAGCATTTCTATATCGTAATTTGTTCTTTGCTCCAGACGTTCTGCCGCTAGTAGTTTATTATTTTCTTTTAATTCTTGTAATCGTTCTTTTAACTCTTCTTTTATACGGGTGATTGCTGCCTTTAATTTATCATCGCTAACTACGAAGTGACTTGCTGGGAAAAGACTTAAATTCTTTTTATTGGAAAGAATAGCACCTGTCAATGTATCGATTTCACTAATTCTATCGATTTGATTACCAAAAAACTCGATTCGGTATCCAGTTGTATTTTGGTATGCAGGAATTATTTCTACTACATCTCCTCGTACTCTAAATGTACCACGTTTAAAATCAAGATCGTTTCTTTCATACATCATTTCGATTAGTTTTGTTAAAATCTCATTTCTTTCTACTTCATCCCCAACAGATAATGTTAACATTTTATTTCTATATTCTTCTACTTCTCCAATACCATAGATACAAGAAACACTCGCTACTACTATAACATCGCGGCGGGAAAGTAAACTACTAGTTGCAGCATGACGAAGTTCATCAATTTCATCATTAATAGATGAATCTTTTTCAATATAAGTATCTGTAGAGGGAACATATGCTTCTGGTTGATAATAATCATAGTATGAGACGAAATATTCTACTCTGTTTTCTGGAAATAGTTCTTTTAATTCTGAATAAAGTTGTCCAGCCAAGGTTTTATTATGAGCAAGTACTAGAGTTGGTTTGTCGACTTCTTTTATTACATTTGCAATTGTAAATGTCTTACCTGTTCCAGTTGCACCTAAAAGGACTTGTTCTTTTTTTCCTTCTTTAATACCTTCCACTAATTCTTTAATTGCTTCTGGTTGATCCCCTGATGGTTTAAATTTTGATACTAGTTTAAACATAGTCTTACCTCCTTTTAAGGCCTTCTTTCAGAAATTTATTTTATCATCTATTCTATTATAAAACAAGAAACTCTATTGTTATATATTTCTATAGAAAATTATAGATTTTTTCCTATAAACCTTTTTAATAATTATTAAAGAATTCGTTAATAAAAACTTAAATAAAATCCATATCTAAATTAGTAAAATTTATTTTTATTATAACTTAATATTTTATCTCTTCTTTGTTGATAAGTAGATAAAATTAATTTCTTTGTTTTTTGGGGAGATTTGGCAAATTCACTTCCTGGTAAAAATAATTTTTCGCTTTCAATTCTATCTAAATCTTCCATAATCTTATATTTATGAAAATCATCATATAGATTTTTTGACAACTGATATGTTCTTAGTTTACTCTTTAAAATCTCTTGTATTAATTTAGGGCTTGCCTGACTATTACCATTTTTTATTTTTTCTAATAAATCAAGAATATCTTGAACATTAATTCTTGTATAAGAGGAAAAATATACTAAATCGTTAAACAAGTCAAGCCAAGCTCCTTTTGAGTTTCGGTTTTTTACAGAAAATTTATATAAGGTCATAATAACTTTTAAGGTTCTGATAAAATTCTTCAAAAT
>CALVTC010000028.1 GCA_944359885.1 uncultured Bacilli bacterium
CAAGATACTGCTACTAACTATAGAAGATATTTGCTAAATATATTCTTCGTATATTAGGTTCATTTTCTACTTTAATATATTTTTTTCTCTTTAATGAAGTTATGCAACTTGTAATAGTTCTTTTTGATACTTTCATATGATTACTTAAATATCTATTATTCGCATAACAAAATCCCTCTTGCATAGTTAAAGTAGTTATTAATCCCATTAATAGTTTAGCAGTAGAAGAAACATCTTCATCTAATAGAACTATCATTGGTACTTGTACATATTTTAAATTACTTATATCTGTCATATTATCGTCCTCCTTTCCTTATTTTTTTAACAAAAAAAACTTGTAAAACATCTTACAAGTCATACCGATATAAACTACAAAAAGGCAATACTAACCTAGAGACCTTATTTTAAATCCTGTCTCTAGGATTGAAGTGTTTTAGTCTTATAGACTAGGTTCTAATATAAATCTACGAACATTTACTGAACCTTTATTTGTTAGCGATTTAATCTTTTCTAACAAAACTCGTATGTGTATAATCCTCTGCTATATTCAATGAACTTTATATATTTATTATCTTCTAATATTTGTAAGTTCTTTTTGAATCCAACATTTGTTATACTTAAGTGATTTTGAACTTTACCTATACTTATACTTGTGAACTTACTTCTATGTGATTGTTCTGCACAAAGTATTTTGTATATAAGTTTAGTTTCAAAATTTATATTCTTGTCTTTCCATATCTTTGGATTAATTAATTCTAGTTGTTTGTTCTTCGACATACATTTGATTTCCTCCCTTCCTGTATTCAATAATCGTTTTATTGTGTACATCTGTACTCGCTGACAAATTAATCTTAACATAGTAAATACTAACCTGTCAATACTTTTTTATTCATATTTTGTATTTTTGTTGACTTTTGTACTCATTTAGCGTATGATTAATGTGTGAGGTGAAAAAAATGTCTAGTGATAAAACTATTGGTGAAGTAATTGCCGAAGCTAGAGAAGAAAAAAATCTATCTCAAAGACAACTTGCAAAACTTGCTGGAATTAATAGTTCTGGTTTATCTAAAATAGAAGCAGGAGAAAGAGATCCTAGTCCTAAAATATTAAGAAAGATAAGTAAATATATTGATGTTAATTATAATGATTTAATGTATAAAATGGGATTAGGTATTGAAGTTAGTCCATTAAATCCTTTTATTAAAGACTATTATTCTAACTTAAAAGGAAATGAATTAAATGAGGCAGAAATTAATGTTTTAGGTAATAAGCAAAATTTAGAAAAATTAGTTTTATCTTGCGAAGAAAAATTAAAAGATAAAAACATATTAGATAGTGAAAAGGATTTATTACTACACACTATTGAAGATACAAATTATCAAATTAATACACAACAAGAAATAATAAACTTAATTCAAAGTTTAAAAGTAAAGGAGAGAAATAGAAATGCGAAATAGAAAAATATTAAATATTTTAGTTATACTATTATGTATATTTGTTATAGTAAGTTTTGTATTAACACAAACTATTGCAAATGATTATTTTAAGAATATGTTTTGGGTTGCTAGTATGTTTCTTATGTGTGGTGTATTATTAGATCTTAATGCGTGGAGCAAATTAGGATTAGATGTTGATAAAAACAAATCAAAAACTATCAGGAGAGGTTTTGATGATAGTACAACATTATTAGTTGTTTTTTATGGTAGTTTACTTTTAATAATTGTATTTTTTAATCAGTTTAATAACGAAGTAATGAAAAACAACTATGTCATAATCGGATACTTTATTATGACAATAGAATTTGTATTATTTAATTATCTATCAATATGGAATGCTAAAAAAGATACTATTAAATTATTAAAGGATAATAAATAATACAAAAAAAATAGCCTTTTACCTTTTCGTTAGATTAGGTATTAGGCTATTTTTCATATAAGAATGCGTGGCAAGTTTTGTTGCTTTAGCAATGAAATTGGCGATAGCATTCTTCTTTTTATTTAAACTTGATTTAAATAAAAAGGCAACAATACCACTTATGATTAGTTTGTGGTATGTTGCTTAAATGGGGTTTCAAAAGGGTTCTCCCTTTGCACACTATTCCTAGATGGCTTGTCCATCTTGGTAGTGTGTTACTATCTTGTCTTAAAGATAGTTTTTTATGGAATTTTAATTAGATATAGAGATTATTTTATATTTCATAAATTGTCTATCTTGTTTTTCCCTTTGATTCTATGTTCATTTCATATGAATATAGTCTGTCTAATTGTTCAGGTGTAATGTGAATCACTTTCCCACCTTTCGGATTAATTCTTTCTCCACCAAATACTATCCATATTGCATCAAGTGGCATATCTGGCATTGAAGCTTCTCCATCAGTAAATATTATTTTATTTTCTACTCTTCTTGAAAAAGCACCTACAGCAACATCAAAATCAGTTCCTCCACCACCTTCAAATCGCATATTTTCTATATCTTCTTCTGTTCTAATTTCATGAAATCCATAAAATTCTGTATCAAAACATCCTACTTTTAATTTAGTATGTTGTAATATATTCTTACATTCTCTTAAAAAGTTCTTTAATAATACTTCATTTATTGAACCACTTGTATCAAGAACAATTTCAGTTTCTGGCATTGGTTGCTCTTCTAAATTAGCAGTAACAACTCCATCTTCTAATGTAGCATTTTTATATGACCAATCTACATCATATTTAATTGCTTCTCTCAAAACATATCGCCAATCAACTATTGGTTTTGCAGTACCAATATCATTAACTATTCTAACATCTCTATTTGTTGAAGTTACTGCTTGTGATGCTTGTTTAGAAACCGATTCTTTTAATTCTTCAATTTGCTTTTTCTTATCTTCAAGATTTTTCTTAAAAGCATCTTTTTCTCCCATGCTCTCAAGTTCTTCTTGTTTCTTTTCTAGTTCATTCTTTTCTTTTTCTTTTGTATTTTTTCCTAAAAGTTTATCTAATAAGCTCTCTTTTTTATCAGATTTTTCTTGCTGCTCTTTGTGCTTTTTAACTGCTTGCTCCCACATACTGTGAGTATCATGTCCAACATCTTGCTTAGATTTATCTTCTTCTTGTGAGTTTTTACTGTTAGAACTATTTTGTTTCTGGTCCTCTTGATTTTGTTCTTGGTTTTGTGAATCGCTAGTTTGTTGTTGTAATTGAGATTGTTGTTGACTATTTTCGCCTTGGCTACTATCACCGCTTTGCTGTTGATTTTGTTGCTGTTGTCTTTGTTTTTTTTCTTGTAATAGTTTTTCATATAACTGTTCAGCATCATAATTAATAGCTTCTGCCATATCAACACCACCCGGTGCCATTTTTAATCCATCTCGTTTTAAAAATTGATTAATAACACCATCTGTAGCAATATTCCATAACTCTGGATCTTTGCCTTCACTTCTTAAGATATGATTAAATGCAATATGACATACTTCATGAGCAAATATAAAAGTTTGTTCTTCAACACTTAAACTTTCTAAATATTTAGGATTATAGTAAATTGTTTCTCCATCTGTACCTGCGGTTGGTATATCTTTGTTTTCTTTATAATCTACACTTGCTACTACACTCCCAAAAAAGGGATATTTAACAAGCATTTTTCTTTTTAATGCTGCAATATCATATTTCATAACTTATACCTCAAATTCGTGCAACTAATGAGAATATTTCTTCATTTATCTTATCTTTATTTATTTCGTTTGCTGTTACAATTATCACACAACTTTTTGGTAATTCAAATGTAGATATTTTTCTATGTTCTAACAATTCACAGAATTTTAATTGTTCTTCTTTTGCTATTGCATCAATTTTATCAATCACTAAAATTTTACTTGCATTTGTACTTAATATTTCACTAAACCATTTTGGTGGCATAAAATCAGTTCCATCATAATGACCATTTAACTCTTTAACATCAACATTGGCAGGTAATACAACAGCACCATTTATATCTTTACCAAATATAAAATCAACTAAAATTGGTGCAACATTTGCTCTTATATATGATAGTAATATTTCTTTCTTATCTCCCATTATCTTCTTATACCTCCTTCTGACATTTCAGCAAGTTTTACTTCTGCAAGTCTTTCTAATTTACTTTCATCGCCATGTGTCCATAAAGCATCAAAAATCGCCCCAAACTCTGCTCCTAATCCTGTAACAAAACCTCTTACTTTTTCCAAGTTGTTATCATCAACTTGTGATAATCCCATAGTTGTTGCATATCTTTCTGCTGTATTTAATGCTTGTATGTCTCTTTGGGTATAATTTTCATTTATTACATCATCTAGTGTTATAACTTGTTGATTACAAAATTGTACAAATTCTCTTGTTATATCCTCTCCTACTAATGCTCTTAACATTTCTGGACTTCCTGTTGCGTATAACATTTTAGAAGCCATTTCCCATTTTCTTGGATCTGCATTGGGTTTTTCACCATCATATTTACTTCTTAATGTTTCGCCTTTTTTATAAGCAATATATGAATAAATAGCAGGGTGTATATTATGTTCGCTTGCCCATTTTAACCAACTTTCAGCAGTAGTTTTAATATAAACATGAGCAAATCTATTAAATAATGGTTCTGCTAATTGATTTGCAGCTAATGAATCTTTCATATCGTTTCCTGCTGCAACAATTCTTGCATTGTCTGGTAATTTCCAAATACCATTAACTTCTCTATCTAATACTATATTAAATGCTATACCTTGAATACTTGGTAGTGCATTTGTAATTTCATCTAAAAATACAATATGAAATCTATCTGGCTCTTTTTCGCATTTTTCTTCTAATTTTTTTAACCAACTTGGCTTAACATCAATCATCTCACCTGTTGCTTGATTGTAAACACTTTTACCATTTAAACTTTCTGGTGTCGCATTTCTTAGATATATAATTACACAATCAGGATCTATTTGTTTTACCCTTGCAGATTTACCTTCTGATGAAGGGCCATGCAAGAATACTGCTATACCACTTTCTATTGCACCCTTAATAATTTCTTCTTCACTAACTTGTCCAAATTTTAAACCATATGGATTTCTTCTTTTTTCAGCTTGTTTTCTTTCTTCTTCAAATTGAGTTTTTTCTTCTGGTGTCATATCTTGAATACGAGTAAATGTTGCTGTTTGAGTCAAATCGCGTATCATATATCTATCAAGATATTCCTTCATTTCTGTTCTACTAAAATCACCTTTATAATTATGATTTCTATCAAGAAATCTTATTCCAGAAACTAACCCTAATTTTGAAGCTAATATTCCTGTTCTATCATCAATTAACCATTTTACAGGCGATACTTCTAGCCAAACACAATCGCCATCTCTATATTCAACACCATTTGAAAGTTTAAATTTATTTCCATCAAAATCAGAATTTGCTCTTATACGAATATATCTCTTTCCTTGATATTCATATTCTTCATAAGTTACTGGTTTGAATCCTGTATCATAATCATCATATTTTACTGAATCAAATGTATAACTTCTTCCAGTTTTATTCATTCCCCTATTATATTCTGATTCTAATATACTTTGCATTCTTGAATCAGCAGCATATTGTGGATATTCTCCATATTCTACTTCTTCAGTTCCGTTGTATCCCCTCACTCTGTTCGGGGAGATTTGAGAAAAAATTACAGAAGATTGCAAAGCTGGGCGAACAACACCACTGCGTAGGTAGCAATATTTGATGTTCCCATTACCATAGTGATTGACCGCGCGGACATCATTATCGTTATCATCAGATCTAGTCCAAAACCAACTAGTTCTACCTTTTAAAGAACTATCTTCATCAATATTATAATCTGTATCTTCGCATAAATAGCTACCTGTCAATACACATAAATCTGTGATTGCAGCTTTTGTTCCATACTTTCTTATTACTTCTAATTGAGATTCTTTATCATTACCCCAAATTTGTCCTTCCGACAATAAAGTTAAATCTTGATTATTCATTTTTATCATCACCACATCTATATTTTACCATATGGAATCATTTTTTCTTACTATTTTTGCGAATTTTATATTTTTTTATCTAAATTGGATAATAATTTGTCCATACTCTTTTCATTAGAATGTTTTAAATGTACTTTAAAAGCGTTAATTCTCATACCAACATACTCTTCATCAATTATGGATTTATCTTTAAGTTTTCTTATGGTTTTAATATGTTTTCTCATTCTTTGCTTAGATGAAAACCTAAGTTTTCTAATAACCTTACCACTATTGGTTAAAATATGATTAAAACCTAAAAAATCAATTCCATTATATGCAAGTCCTATTTGTGTTTTTTGATTAAGTTCCAAATCTAATTTTTCAATACAAACTTTATTTATTTTTTCTAAACAATATTGTAAATACTTTTTATCACGATGAAGTAGAATAAAACCATCCATATATCTTACATAACCTTTAATTTGCAATTCTTCTTTAATCAATCTATCAATTTTATCAAGATAGTATAAAGCAAACCATTGACTTGATTGATTACCCAATGCTAACCCCCTTTCTAAATTATCAGGTTGTTCATTTATAATTTTTTTTATAAACCAAAATTCATCATCTGAAAAGTCAATCCTTTTTAGATTATTCATTAAAATATTATGGTTAATACTAGGAAAATATTTGCGAATATCACATTTCAAATAATAGACCTTATTATCATTATTCTTAAAATATTCTTTTTGCAAAAAATATTTCAATCTATCCATTCCATATTTTGTTCCTTTGCCTTTTCTACAAGCAACATTATCATTTACTAGTTTTTTTCAATCTTTGGAATTAAAACATTATCGCAAAAACATCTTAATACAATTCTATCTCTATATGGAAGATCTGGTGCCTCTACATATTCAAATAACTCATCTTGTTTAGTTGTTCCTCTTGATATTTTAATTACATCATTCATATCAAAACCATTATTATCATAATAATCTTCAACTTCGATAGTTGTTTCATCTTTCGTCTTTTCATTACCAAATTGTAATATTTTTCTAAAAAATTTCTTAATTGCTTCTAATATTATTTTAATATAGTTTCTTAATTTGTTATTTTCTTCAGTTAAATTTTGATTTCTAGTAGTAAGAGATTTAACTTCTTTTTTTAAATTTGTATTTTCTTTTTCCAGTATTTGATGGCTTTTAGTAAATGTTTTTACTTCATTAAATAATTGTTCTATTTTAGGTTGAAATTCTAATACTCTTTTAGTTTCTTTAATAACATTATTCATAGATTCAAAGGTTTCGTTTTTAACCTTAATATATTCATTACCAAAAATAGTATTTTTACTAGATTTCATCTTATCATTTAAATCACTTATGGCTTGTTCTAAATTTTTATTAATAGTTTCAACTTTATTTTCATAATATCTAGTTGTTTTCTTTAATTCTTTTGTTTTTAAATGTTCTCTACTACTTCCTTTAATACCTCTTTCTAAATCAAAACATGCATCAGTTAATCTTTCGTAATATTTATCTTGCAATTGTGATAAGTGTATTTTATCTTTTATAAATTACTTTTTAGATATTGTCCATCTTTCAGTATTAGTTCTTTTATCTAATTTTTTATAAGTGGTACTACTACACAATGAATATGTGGTGATTTTTCATCTAAATGAATAGTTGCGTGAAGTATTTGCTCTTTTTTATAAACTAAATCATTATAAACAAACTCCATACAAGTATTTGCCCAATTCATTAAATCATCATTACTCATATTTTCAAAAAATTTAGGTGAAGCAGTAAATAATAATTCATCTGCTACACGATTTCTTGATTGATTAAGCATTTGGGTATAACTTCTTTGTCTTTCTTTTCTTTCAGTTTTTTGTTTTTCATTATGTTGTGTTTCATACTCTTTTGTTATCTCTTTAAATCTTTTAACATATTTGTAATTTAATGGTACTAATTCTAAATTTTTATAGCTATCTTCAATCCTTATATCAGGATTAGAATTGTATGCTTTCTTTTCTCTTTGATTATGAGAACCAATTTGTGCTAAATCGTGCGTAGTCATAATAGGTTCACTTCTAAATATTGCATAATTCATTATATCAATCTCCTCTCTTAAAAAAAAATAAATAAAAAGAATATGCATTCAACATATTCTAGTGTTTATAAGATACTAATTGAATTGATATAACCTCAAACTTATTCATTTATAAAAGTTGTGTACTTTTGTGTGTCATAACATAAACGCCATCATCATTTTTTAATATCACTTGTGTATGATCATTTGATGTATTTGTAAGACTAACTCTGTAATAATTATCTTCTTTGTAAGCAACCTCCACATCATAATGATAAACATCATCATTATTAACTAACTCCAAGTTACCTTCTACATAATATGCCTTCGCATCTTCTACCTTTTTCTTAAAATCTTTAATAACATCTTCTTCTCCATATTTTCCACAACCTGCCAATAAAAAAATACTAAAGAAAAACAATGCTAATAACTTTTTCATAATCCACCTCTTATTCTGTTTCTAATAAAACTTATGAAAGAAGGCCATTTTTATGCAAAAAAAGGATAGTTTTTACCTATCCTAAAATACTATTCCAAAATTCTTACTTTAACACGTTTTGTTTTTGGTGTATAAGTTAATCTTACATCATCACCTACTACATGAACTTCAACTTCGTGTTCACCAACACCATATCCATCCAAATCAACGTAGGCAACAATAGAAGATGCATCTAGATTATTAACCAATTCATCACTACCACTAACAGATACTGTAACTGTAGTATCTTGAGCAGATAATGCTTGAACAGATAGTCCATCAGCTAAATTTCTAAACTCAATAGTATTTACTTCGAACTCTTTTGTAATAGAGTTAACTATCTTAACATTAACAGTAATAGTTTTTTCACTAATCTCTGTAATTCCCTTAGGTCTCTTAAGAGTAACAGTAAACTCTTTATCGCTTTCTAATCCCTTAACATCTACCTCTACCTCTAACTCTTCAATATCATCAATTGCATCCTGTTCTCCATAAACAGTAACGGTAGAAACATTTGTCTCGATAGATTCAATAGACTTACCAAAAGCAAGTTCACCAGTTGGAACAACAGTAACAGGAATTTCTTTACTTGGTGAAATAATTGTAAGTTTAGCATCAACAGTAGAAGGAACAATCTCAACATCCACTCTCTTACCTTCTGCATCATAAGCAACAAGAGGAACATCTTTTAAAGTAACTTCTCCAGCTTTAGGATTACTAATCTCATCAACATCTACCAAAGCACGAACTGTCGCAACTTTGTCTAATTTATATTCTGCACCCTTAATAATAACATCAGTTCGATCAAGTTCTACATTATCAATGTATAACTTACTATCCAAATTATCTTGGTGTAAAATATCATAAGTTAAACTTCGAGTCTGACTAACCTTTTCATAAATAGTTACAGTAACTTCAGATGGATCCAAACGATAATCCAAAGATTTTAATCTCTGTGAATAATTTAAGGTAACTTTATGATTACCAGGTTTCAACCCTGTTAAATCTACTGTAACACCTTTAGAAGGCGCTTGTTTAGCTAAGAAAATATGTCTTCTTTGCCCAATTAAAGTAATATCTACAGATTCAGGCAACCCTTCAACAACATATAACTCTTCATTATAAATAGCAGAAACAGGTTCATCATACAATACTTCCGCATATTGATCAATCATAACGTTAGATTCTTGGTCAACAATAACAAAAACACCAAAAGCTAATATCAAACTAATAACAATCAACGTTGATTTCTTTCCAGCAATACGGTCTAATCCCTTTGTATTATCTTTAAAGAAACTAGCAACTTTTAACATCACCTTGGTTATGGGAGTAATTAACCATTTATCAAAGAATGACCCAATATGACGAAAGAATGATTTAATACTTTTACTTATTCTCTTCATATATCTCTTCCTCATCTATTTCATCTTCATCTAAATCAACATCCTGTTTAGGACGAAGCTCATCAATTAACATCATACGAACATCATCCAAAGTCAAGTTATATAACATCTCTCCCTTTAATGCTATAGAAACTCTTCCTGTCTCCTCAGAAACAACAATACAAATAGCATCAGTCTCTTCAGATAACCCTAAAGCTGCTCTATGTCTTGTTCCAAGTCTACGATTTAACTTAGGACTGTTACTAGTTGGAAAAACAGCTCCAGCACAAGTAATTCTATCTCCTTGAATAATAACTCCACCATCATGAAGTGGATTTCCTTCATAGAAAATAGCAATCAATAAATCACTAGACAAATCAGCATATATCTTCTTTGCCTTTTCAATATAATTTCCTAAACTAATATCACGCTCTAAAACAATTAAAGCTCCAATTCTTTCTTTACGCATATAATCAACAGCATTAACAATCTCATAAACCAAATGCTCACGCTCATCAACTGTCAATGTTTTATGTCGACCAAGCAACTGACTTCTACCAAGTTGTTCCAATATGGTTCTAATTTCAGGCTGAAATATAACAATCAAAGCAATTGGTCCCCATTGAATTACATAATCAAGTAATACAGCAATTGTAGTAAAACCTAACCAATCACTAACAATACTTAAAATAATAACAAATACAACTCCCTTAAATATCAAAGAAAGTTTAATATTGTTTCTAATATTCTTTAAAATAAAATAAAAAATAACCCAGACAAGACATATATCACCAAGTTTTCTCAGTATTGATATAATATCAGTAACTGTTATTGTCATCTAATCCCTCCATGCTCTATAATAGTATACAAAAAATAACAAGAATAGTAAAGTTATTGTTTTTTATCAGAAATGACTGAATCGGTGGAATTCTTTGTATTATCAACAGATGTATTACTATGAAATTGATTAGTAACTAATGCAACATCTTCACTACTTACAGCGACAGATTTTGCCATATTAGTAGTAGAAACGTCACCAACAGAATGTAATTGAGAAGAAGATATTGCAGTCTCCACATTAGAAGCAACCGTAGAAGCACTCGAGGTATCAGTAGATAAAAAATGTACTTGTCCATACATCTGACTTTGTTTTTCAGCTTCCTTTTTTAATTTTTTATTAGCATTCACTAAATAAATAACACATGCCAAAATACCAATAATAGATAGTATCACAACAACAACATAAACATATCCCGATAAAAAGTCTCGAAAGAAAGAAACGATCACATCCAATATACCACCCCTATTCTTACTTTTTATAATAACATTTTTATAAGCAAAAAACAACAAAAATCAATCAGAATTATGATTGATTTCTCTATAAAAAGTTTGTTGATTCAAACCAAATTCCCTATATGGTGCCGATTAAAGGACTTGAACCTTCGACCTCCGCATTACGAATGCGCTGCTCTACCAACTGAGCTAAATCGGCATAAAAAAAGATACAAAATTATTGTATCACTTTTCTTAATAATTGAAAACTATTTTTAAAAATTTCCTATCTAGCTTCAATATGATTAAATAAAATACCAATATTGATTAGTCCTGAAATTCCAACTAGGCTATAAATAATTCTACTGAATAAAGATCCAACTCCAAAAATAGTATCTACTAAATTGAAGTCTAAAATCCCAATTAATCCCCAGTTTATAGCTCCAATAATCGTAATAACTAATAGTATCTTTTGTACTGTTTCCATATAATCCCTCCTACCTATAGAATAACCAAATAAGAAAAAATTATACGAGCTTTTTAAAAGAAAAGAATCTATCACTAGATTCTTCTAACAGCAATTACATGAGTACCAGATCCACGAGTCCATGCCGCAACATCACTAGCAATAACACCTTGTACTGGATTTGTAGCATGAATCATTTGTCCATTACCAACATAAAGAGCAGTATGAGTAGGAACTCCTTCACTATATCCCCAAATAAGAATATCACCTGGTTGAGCACTTTCATAACTAACAGCAACACCATCATATAATTGAGTAGAACTACTTCTACTAATAGAAATACCAATTTGACTATATAAATATTGAACAAAGCCACTACAATCAAATCCTGCTGGTGTATTTCCACCAGCAACATATGGACTACCTATTAATGAATAAGCAAGCTGTATCATACTACTAACATCGCCAGTAGCAACATAATCGTTTTGATAATTAGGAACGGTAACAACCGGAGCAACAACTTCTTCTACTTTTTCTACTACTTCAACAGAATAACTAATAGAAGATGTATTTCCATACTGATCAACAGCAGTAACTATTACTTGATAATTTCCTGGAGTACTACTATCTACATTACTTTCTACTGTATAATAATTCGTATCAACATCTGGATTAACAACAGCAGACTCATGATAAGTTAACTCTCCATCCACTTTATCATAAACCGAAGACAAATTACTAAGTACATCAAAAGAATCTCCTTCTACCAAAGAGATAGACTCTTCCTTAAATTGAATTTCTGGAGCAGTCGTATCTTTTACTTCTACCACGATAGGGACTTCTTTTACAATTTGATTTTTCTCAACTTCAACAATCATTTCTTGCTGACCAACTTTTGTAGTATCAATATCTTTCTTAATAGAAACAATTTCACCATCTACAGAGTCTACAACTTCACGAATATCATAATTAGGACTACCATATTCAATAGTCGCTGATTTTGTAACAGTAATATCAATACTATTATAAATTTTATGATATTCATAAAAATAACAAATCATTAAACTAGTAAAAAGAAACAATGTCGTAACCAATAATTTGCGTCTCGACGGTAAGTTTTCTGTTTTCATATATAATCTCCCCCTGAGATAGAGTATATTATAACATAATTGGCAATCTTTGTCAAAATTCATCACCTATCTATAGGATAACCAAATAAAAGTAATATATACAAAACAGAAAAAAAGGAGTTAAATCCTCTTTTAATTTACTGATTCATATCTTGATACTCTTTCATTAACATCTGATGTTTTTGATTAATCTTTTGCAATTCAGCTTTTTCCAAGATATACCATCCTTTACGAAACATAATCTCATATACTTCTCTTTGTAAAGAAATCAAAGTAAGAAAAACCTGTTTATGCTTTTCAAACAAACATTCATTACTGGCCTCCGTCATTGCCATAACATAATTCTTAGACATCTCCTTTAAGCAAGAAAGTAAAGAATTAATGTAATCTTTATCATTACATTGAATTCCAGTTGGTACTTCTACTTTAGGATTACTAATTTGATTATTCACTACCTACACCTCCTAAAATAGATAAAACTGTATTCAAATTTTGATCAAAAACACCAGCTGCCTTATTCATAACAGTAACTATCTCTTGATCACTAACTTGTCCTACCGAATTCTTCATTTTCTTATAAGCACCATAATTCCATTCAAACATATCAGATAAATAATCTAAATCTTTTCCTGTAAGAATATTACTAGGGACTTCCATATACTGTATATTATTCATAAAATTCCTCCCAAATATAGTTTGTAACAAAAATAATATTTTATGAAAAAAAGACGATTTCGTCTTTACAAATACTTCTCCATTTTCTTTTTAGATTTTTCTTGAAATTTCATAAAATCTTTAGCTAGCTTTAAATAATCTTTATTAATATCATCACTAGCTCCTTTAATGCGTTTTTCCATTTCAATTATCCCCATAGATAATCCCTGAATCAATAAATCTGCAATTGCAGCATCACTATTATCTGCCAAAACTTCTTTAAATATTCCCATAGAAGACATCATTTTAGCCATACTTCCCTCTTCTACTGGTTGTTTATCACTAGCAAGCAATTCATTTTTTGCTTTTTCTTCAAAAGAGGAATATCCATCTAAAATTTCTTCAACATCACCAGTAATTTTATTATCTTTTCCCTTCAAATTACTTAATAATTTTTGTGTAGAATATCTACCCATGGCAGCATCCTTATAAATTTTTTCAATCAATTCACACTGTTTGTTCATATTCTTCACCTCGGTATTATTATGAACAAAAAATAAAAATATATACTAATGTTTTAAGTCTTCCTTTGCAGGTCCTTCTAATAACTTACCATCTAAATCAAATCTAGATCCATGACAAGGACAATCCCAAGTTTTTTCGAAAGAATTAAAAACCAAATTACATTTCATATGTGGGCATAACAACCGAATTCTATGAATTTCATGTTCTTCATCTTCATATATAGCGTAAATAATACCATTAATGCGAATATAAAAAGGATTATTTTTTTTCCACAAAGATTGTGCATAAACTTTCATATAATGAAATGTTCCTAAAAATGAATGATAAAACAATGACATATTCATTCTTTTAGGATCAAAAAATGTTATATATTGATTTTTACGATTTAAAATAGAATCTGCTAAAATTTTACCAGCTAATGTTCCATTTGTCATACCCCAGGCACGATAAGCAGTACCTATAAAAAGATGAGGACAAACTTTACCAATAAATGGCAATAAATCATTACTTACAATATCCTGATTCATCCATGTATACTGAGGTTCCTTTTTAAAATATTTTTCAAAATCAGCAATACTTTTTTGATAATTTTTACTATAATTAATTTTACTAGTAAGCCTACTCTGATTAGATCCATAAATAAGATAATTTTTGTAATATCTTACAGAATGAAGTTCCGAATCAATATTAATGGCACTAAAATGTTTATGTTCTTTCATTTTACAAACATTGACATATTCCCTTTCTACATAAGTTTTTAAGGGAATATAACTAGGTAACAAAAAGAATGGATAATGACAGCAAACAACCACATCTCTAGCTTCAAAAATACCACTTGTAGTCTTTAAAACATAAAAGTTCCCATTTTTTTGTATATTTTGTACCAAGATATCTTCATAAAAATCAATTTTTTGTAATAACGTTTTACACAAACCCTTTAAATATTTTAAAGGATGAAAAACATAAGAATCTCTAATTCCAAATCCTGCTTCTATATGAGAATCAATAATATCAAAAGGATAACATCCAAACTGTTGCAGTAACCTTTTTTCTTCATCCAATTTATAAATATTCGCCTTATCTAAAGTAAAAAGAACAGAAACAACTTGTTCCAAATCACAATCAATATGTTCTTTTTCAATAATATGAATAAGTTCTGAAATAGCTTCCTTTTGAGATAGAAAGTACTTTTTCGCTCTTGAACCTAATCTTTGATAAATATCACCTTGTAAATAAGTAATTTTAGCTGTAGTTTTACTGGTAACTCCACTAGCTACCTTTCCTTTATCAAATAATCCAATTTTTAAATTACTATCTTTTAAATAATAAGCAGTAGTAAGTCCAGTAATTCCACCACCAATAATCGCAACATCTAACTTTTTAGAAAAAGATGGTACGTGAAACTTCGGAAATTCAACACTCCAAAACATAATATCACCAATATTAACATAACCAAAAAAAATAACTTCATACAAAAAAAGATATTATTTAAAATACCTTTCTTTGAAATAATCATATAATTGATTACATTTTTCTTTATCCATATCAGACTTTTCTTCATATGGATAAGAAATACCTAATTTTATATATTTTTCTCTACCAAGTCGATGAAATGGAAGAAAGTCAACACGTTCAACATTATGAATATGCTTAAGATAATCAACCAAGTTATCCATATATTCATAATTATCATTAATACCTGGAACAATAACTTGTCTTATCCAAATCTTTTTATTCAATTTATTACAGACATCAATAAATTTTTCAACTTCTCCCATCTTTAAACCAGTAATATTATAATACCCTTCTGGATTTGTATGTTTAACATCTAAAAGTACCAAATCAGCATAAGAAAGAACTTCTTCATAATTTCCTAAACCTACTCCAGACGTATCCAAAGCAACATGAATATTATCTTTTTTTAACAATTTACAAACTTCAATAATAAAGTCACTATGTAATAAAGGTTCTCCACCAGAAAAAGTCACACCACCATTTTTTTTAAAATATGGTTCACATCTTTTAATTTTTTTATATAACTCTTCTGGTGTATAATTTTCATCCCTCTTCTTCCACATTTCTGGATTATGACAATATTTACAACGCAACATACATCCATTAAAGAACACTACGCAACGAATACCAGGTCCATCAACTAATCCAAAGGTTTCAATTGAATCAATGCTAGCTTTCATAATTACATTTTCTCATGGAATGTTCTAGCAATAACTTCCTCTTGTTGCTTTCTAGTTAATTTATTAAAACGTACTGCGTATCCAGAAACACGGATAGTAAGTAATGGATACTTATCAGGATTGTTCATAGCATCTACTAACATTTCACGATTTAATACGTTAACATTTAAGTGATGTGCACCTTGAACAAAGTATCCATCCATTAAATTAACTAAGTTATCTATTCTTTCTTGTTCAGTTTGTCCTAAAGCATTAGG